>JALYIN010000028.1 GCA_030775765.1 Verrucomicrobiota bacterium | reverse complement strand
ACACGACGCGACCGGCGCCGTCATCGCGACAAACGACAACTGGGCCGACACCCAACGACTGGAGGTGGAAGCCAGCGGCATCCCGCCGCCTAACGAATTAGAATCTGCGATCGTCCGCACGCTGTCCCCTGGCGCTTACACCGCGCTCGTCGATGGCAAGAACGGCGGAACAGGAACCGCACTCGTCGAAGTCTACGATCTCAGCCCTTCCTCCAACTCAACTCTCGGCAACATCAGCACGCGCGGCGCCGTCGGCCCGCAGAGCGACGTGATGATCGGTGGCTTCATCATCAGCGGCACGACGGGGACCACCCGCGTGCTCGTCCGCACCATCGCGCCGTCCCTCATTGCCGCCGGCGTCACCGACGCCATGCCCGATCCCATGCTTGAGTTACGCGATGGGAACGGCTCCCTTATAGCTGCAAACGACAACTGGCGCGAAGGACCCGAGCTCGAAATTCTGGAATCCAATCTCGCGCCCAAGAACGATCTCGAGTCTGCCATCATCACCACGCTCCCCTCCGGTCCCTACACCGCCGTCATCCACGAAAAGAACGGCCAAAGCGGCATCGGCCTCTTCGAAGTTTACAACCTGCGAAACCCCTGACGGATCGCCGATTTCCCGGGTAGGGTGGGCGTCCCGCCCGCCGGTGATCGCGTCTCGCGATCACGAACTTGGAAAGATTGATTCGCTCGCTCACTCGCTCGCCCTTCGAGCTTAGTCCATCTCGCTCCCGCCCGCTCCATTGTTTTGGCAAGATGCAAAAACCGGCAGGCGAGACGCCTACCCTACCCAGAGTCAGGCTTGCTTCTTGATAACGTGACGCTGCACGATGGCTCGTGCATTTATCGAACAATTCCTTAAAACGAACCTTGATCATTCTGTCGGTGTTATCAGCGACACTCGTCATCACCGACACAGAGGCCCAGACTCCCACCCCCAGGACAACCACCGCCGCGTCGCGTCACATCCTGCTTCCCAGTCGAAAGGACACGTTGCCCTTCAGCGACGGAGTGCTCGTCGGCGATACTCTCTATCTCGCAGGACGCATCGGCATCGATCCCGAAACCGGCAAACCTCCGGCTGAACTCGAGAAGGAGATCCGCCTCTTGCTCGACGGAATGAAGACAACCCTCGCCGCTGCCAATATGACGATGGACGACCTGGTTTCCGTGCAGGTCTTTTGTCCCGACCTCTCTTTGTACGAAAAGTTCAACGAGATTTACCGCACCTACTTCATCAAGGATTTTCCCGCCCGCGCCTTCATCGGCTCCGGCCCGATCCTCCGCGGCGGCCGCTTCGAGGCGCAAGGGATCGCCGTCCGGCGCTAGCTCTCGGTTGCGGGGCGAAGTAAGCCTTTTACAATCTCGTGCGCGGATGTGAACGCAGACGCGTTCACCGACAATGCCCGACGAAAAACCTCACGCGCCGCGACCGTCCTATGAAGCGGCGCGGGCAGAGCGCGCGACAACCGCGGAAGGCACGCTGGAGCGGCCGGCGAAACATGATCCGTACGCGGCGTTTCGCTTTTCGGCTTTCCGATTCTACACGGCGGGTAACCTGATCTCAGTCATCGGGCGGCTGATGTTCATCATCGCGGTCGAGTGGGAGATGTATGCGCGCACGCATTCGGCCACGGCGCTCGGATTAGTCGGGCTGGTGATCGCGCTCCCGGTGGTGTTGCTCTCGTTGCCCGCGGGGCATGTCGCGGACCGGTTCCCGCGCAAGCGTATCGTGCTCGTCACCCAGGCGCTGAGCGCGATCTGTTCACTGGCGCTCGCCTTAGTCTCCTGGCAACACCTCGCCATTCCGGACTGGGCGGTTCTGCGAGCTGGAAATCGTTTTCTCTATTCCGTCGCCGCGATTTTCGAGCGCCACACCTGGTTCCATTTCGACGATCTCTCGATTCCGCTGATCTACTTGATCCTGCTTATCTCCGCGACGGGGCGGACCTTTGGCTGGGCCGCGCGGTCCTCGTATTTTCCGCAGCTCGTCCCGCGCGATGTCTTCGCGAACGCCGTTACCTGGAACAGCAGCGTCTTTCAAATCGGTTCCGTCATCGGGCCGGCGCTCGGCGGATTGCTCATCGTGCGCGCGGGGTTCCCGTTTATCTATGCGATCGACGCCGCCTGCGCGTTTTCGTTTTTCCTCCTCGTGCTCCCGATTCGGAGCAGCGATCGCGGCAGCAGCAGCGAACGAAATGCATGGCGCAGTTTGATGGAAGGTCTGCGGTTTATTCGCACCAAGCAGGTCGTCCTCGCCACGATCACGCTCGACATGTTCGCCGTTTTTCTCGGCGGCGCGACCGCATTGCTGCCGATCTTTGCCGACCAGATCCTGCATTGCGGGCCGATCGGGCTCGGTTGGATGCGCGCGGCGCCGGGCATCGGTGCCTTCATCATGGCGTTGCTCATCGCTTATCTCCCGCCAATGAAAAAAGCGGGCAAAGCGTTGCTCTGGTGCGTGACCGGTTTTGGCGCGGCGACGGTGGTCTTTGGGTTATCGCATTACCTTTGGCTTTCGCTCATCATGCTGTTCCTGACGGGCGTGTTTGACAGCGTGAGCGTGGTGATTCGCCACACGCTTCTCCAGCTCGTCACGCCTGACGCGATGCGCGGCCGCATCTCAGCCGTGAACAACATCTTCATCGGCACTTCGAATGAGCTGGGTGCGTTGGAGTCTGGATTAACGGCGGCGCTGTTTGGTCCGGTCATCTCGGTGGTGGCCGGCGGCGTCGGGACGATCCTCGTCGTGCTCGGAGTTTCCTGGATCTGGCCCGAGACGCGGAAGATAGGCGCGCTGGACAAGAATTTGCGTTAGCTTTCGCTCGTGAAAATTGCGGCAGTCCAGTTGGTCTGCACGGTCGGGGATGTTCAGGCGAACCTGAACAAGATTCGCGATTTCTGCGGGCGCGCGACAGAGGAGGGCGTAGATCTTATCGTGTTTCCCGAGGCGGCCGACACGGGTTACTCGATGCCAGTCATCCGCGAGCACGCGAAGCCGTGGACCGAAGGCGCGGTGCCCGCGCTGCAAGACATGGCGAAGGAATTCGCTCTCACGATCGTGAGCGGAGTGGCGGAACGCGAAGGCCCTGTCATTTACAATTCGCAAGTTTTCATCGATCTGCGCGGCGAGATTGTCGGGAGCTATCGGAAGACGCATCTTTTCGCGCTCCCGCCTAACGACGAGAGCACCTGCTACACGCCCGGCGACACGTTTGTGAGCGTGCCGGTGGCAGGATTTCGCTTCGGACTGAGCATTTGTTACGACATTCGATTTCCCGAGGTCTGCCGAGTGCTCGCGCTGGAGCATGGCGCCAACGTCATGCTGGTTTCATCTGCCTGGCCGCTTCCGCGCGCTGCGCATCTACGCGCTCTGGCTGTGGCGCGCGCCATCGAAAACCAGAGCTACCTGGTCCTTTCGAATCGCGCCGGAGTGGATGCTGGAGTTACCTGCTGCGGGGGATCGGCTATCATCGATCCGTCGGGGGTGATGGTCGCGTCCGCTTCGGACGATCGGGAAGAAATGATCGTTGGCGAGATTTCCGAAGAAGTAATTAGGTCAGTCCGCGAGCGGATGGGGGTTTTTGCGCATCGCAGGCCGGAGCTTTACGGGAAGCGTTAAAGCGTTGTCATCCCGAGCCGCGGAGACGGCGAGGGACGTCGCAGTTGGAAATTGCGCTACCGCGAAATGCTCACGCGCACACTGACGGGGAACGCTTGTCATTGCGCGAAAGCGGCAGACCGCTTGGGAGGTCCCTCGGCGCGCTTCGCCAGCCTCGGGATGACACGCGCTTTGCGGCCGCTAACTAAAACGCCGCGTGGAATCCGATCCGCGCGTAGGGCGCACCGCCGTCCTGGTGATAGCGAACCTCGGTGCGGTGGAAATCGAAATTCCGGTACGGAATGTATCCACCCTCCACCGAAAGCTTCACCGCGGTGGATAGTTTCCACTCCAAGCCACCGCCGAGACGCACTTCTTCGTAGGTGATCGCGGCATGGTTCAGCGCTGGATTGCCACGCAGGGTCCCGAAGTTTTTCTCCACGCGATAACTCGTCGCCCTGATATCGGCGCCGGCATAGAATAGCATGTTGCTATTCGGCTCGTATTCGAGCCGCGGCGTCGGCACCACCGCATTCAAGGTCCATTGCGGCGCGAATTTCCATCGAATGCCGCCGCCGGGCAGCAGCGGATATTTGCGGAACGCATCGACACCGATGCCGAACACGAACTGGAGATTCGAGCTGTAAATGTAGGTGCCCCCAATGATGGCCGGCACGTTGAAGGTGTCCCGCCCGAAGTCGTCGAAATCAGTGCCGTAGAAGCCAGGTTGCAGCTCGACTCGAATGAGGAAGGAATCGGACAACTCGGTATCGAGGCCGATGATCAGGTTGGTGGAATGGAGTTCATCTGGGATCGCCGCGGTTCCGCCGAAACTGAATGAATAGCGTTCCGTCTGCACCCCCAGGCGCAAAATCCCGATCTTCGTCATCGGCGTGAAGACGAAATGAACGCGTCCCTGGGTCTCATCGAAATCACGAATGACCAGATTGCCTCGCTCGCCGCGCTGGACGTCGCCCTTGCCCACGTAGGTCCCTTCGACATCAAACTCGAACGGGAAGGAGGATTGCGCTTCCACCAGCGCCACGTCCTTTGTCGAATCGTTGGATGAGGCCGAATCCGTTTCGAGCTGGGTGGCAACGGCGTTGCCCGACGCCAGGACGAGGCAGACCGCGACGAAGGTAAGGAGATTTTTCATGAAGGCGACAAAGGTGGGGCGCGGCTAGCCTGCTAGCGGACGGCCCCGGTGTCACGCCGAAACAACGAGTTGGCCTTCGAAATATCGCGCATCAGCGCGGATTCCGATGCGACCCGCTCGATCCCGTGGAGCGAGGCTATCGATGCGGAAGAGATAAAGTCCCCGCGCCAGATGAGCGTGGCGGGGCGGCCGCCGACATCGACCGGCCACATTTGGTAAAAGGTGACTCCGGCATAATAACCCCCACTTGCATAGTAGAGTACATCGGCGGCCTGGTAGGTTCCATTTGCGCCAGAGCGGCGGTAGGAAGCGCCCAGGGTGAGCACGCCCTGTTCGTCCGCGGTCAGCAATTCCCAAAACGGCTCGGGCGAACCGTTGAGGACGCCGGAGAACTGGCGGCTGATTTTGTCGTTTGCGCGAAGCAAGGCATTGAGTTCATCAGAGGGCCGGACATTCTGGCTGGTGTGATCGTAAGGAGGTTGCGCCGAACGGCCGGCGCGGGCCCGTGCGCTCAGGACATCCGCCCAGGCGGCTGCGATGGGACCAGGCATCGCGCCGCCCGTCGCCCCGCTAACTGTAGCGAAGCGTTTTTCCTCTGCTTTGCTGATCTGAAGATCTGGGGAAAGCTTTTGCGTGGCACTGACAAGCGATCGCACAGCTCCATTGTCGGGCGCGCTCGAGAGTCGCGAAAAGTTCGCGGCCGAAGGAGAGGAGGGGAGATCAGAATGAATGATGACTTGCAGCTCGGAGTGCTTTGCCGGGTTCCATTGGCGGAGAACCTCACTCACGCGTGCGGGAACTCCTGCGACGACGAAGCAACTCTGAGCGGAAATGAAATGGCCACCCAGGGCGGGGCCGTGCGCGGCTTTGGGTTCGCCCTTCGCGAGATCGGCGACGTTGATGCCGCTAAAGACCGAGAAGCTGGCCATTTCCGCCGCGGGATCTGCGGCGGACGCCTTCGAAATCAGAAATGCCACCAGCGAAACAAGAGAGAAAAAGCGCATGGAGTTTTGGACGGCGCCCAGGCGCATTGCTTCACTGGTTTTCTTTTCCATTTTGGAATGTCTATTGGTTAGGCGCGCCGCACAAGCGCCTCTACTTTTGATCTCGTCATGAGCGAACCGGCCATTCATCTCGACCGCCTCAGCAAATCCTACGGCGCTACGAAGGCCGTCCAGGAATTATCGCTCACCATCGCGCCCGGCACCATTTTCGGTTTCCTTGGAGCGAATGGCGCCGGCAAGACTACTACCATCCGCATGTTATGCGGTTTGGTTCATCCCACCAGCGGCCGTGCGCAAATTGCCGGGCTCGACGTCTGGCGGGATCGCCACCTGGCGCGCGAGCGGTTTGGCTATGTCGCGCAACGATTCAGCCTTTATCGCGACCTGACCGTCGAGGAGAACATTCGTTTTTTTGGCGGGGCGAGTCGCGTGCCGCGAAACGAGTTGCCGGTCCGGCTGGAGCGTTTGCTGAAGTTGACCGACCTCGAAAAGAAACGGCGAGCGATGGCAGGCGAACTTTCCGGCGGCATGCGCCAGATGCTGGCGATGGCCTGCGCGCTTGTCCACGATCCGCCTTTGCTGTTTCTCGACGAACCGACTTCTGGTCTCGACCCGGTCCATCGCCAGCAGATCTGGGATTTGCTCTACGACCTCAGCAACCGCGGCATCACAATTTTTGTCACGACCCATTACATGGATGAGGCGGAGCGATGCACGGAAGTGGGTTTCATCGAGGAAGGACGGCTCATGGCCAAGGCGCCGCCGCGCGGGCTCAAGGAAAGTTTCCACGCGAAGCTGCTCGAGATCGACGTGGAACCAGTGATGCCGGCATTGGTGCGCTTGCGCGAGCTCCCGGGAATTCTGGGCGTATCCCTCCGCAGCGGCAGCCTGCGTCTTTATGCCGCGGAGCCCGAGAAACTCGTGAGCGAGTGGCAGAAGCAATGGCCTTTCGAAGACCTGCAATGGCGCGGTCACCGTTGGGTGGAACCGGACATGGAAGATGTCTTCACGGCTTACTCGCAGGGTTATGACGCCCTGCTCAAACCCACATGAACCGCCGATCCTTCAGCGCCATCCTGAGCGTGGCTTACAAGGAGTGTCTTCACATCCTTCGCGACCTGCGTGTCCTGGTCTTGCTGGTGATCCTGCCGCCGGCCTTCACGCTCGTGTTCGGCCTCGCCTTTGAAGCGGGCGAGATGAAAAACGTTCCCGCGCTCCTTATCAACCGAGATCAATCCGAGAACTCCGAGAAATTCGTGACGTTGCTCCAGAAAAACAAGACTTTCAGTTGGCAGATGCGGCCCGCGACGATGACCGGAGAAGACGACCTGCTTAGCCACGGAGTCCAGGCCGCATTGATTATCCCGCCGGGTTGGAGCGACAGCCTGGCCAACAATAATCCCATTCCACTCCCTCTCTATCTCGACGGTAGCGACACGAATACCGCCGATCTCCTTGAAGGAAGCGTACGAAAAACGCTGGCCGATTTTCAGCACGACGCGCTTGGGGAATTGATCGACACCCTGCCGGCAGAGATCATTGACCTCGGGAAGAAATTGCCGGTCCAAGTGCGAAACCGGTTTAGCTCCATGATGGAGCCGTGGAAGGCCGAGCCGAAGATTCTCTACAACCCGAGAACGCGTTTTATCGATTACGTCGTGCCCGGTATCATCGGACTGATTCTCCAACTCATTACCGTCACGCTCATGGCGAGCACGCTCGCGCGCGAACGCGAGGCTGGCACGCTGTTTCAATTAATGGTCACGGCGTTGCGCCGGCGCGAGATCGTCATCGGAAAGGTGCTGCCGTACCTGGCCATCTCTGTGGTCCTGATTCTTTTCATCATTTTGCTGACGGCCTGGTATTTCCAGGTGCAATTCCACAATCCGGCCGCGCTCGCGCTGATTTGTTTTCTGTTCCTGCTTTGCTCCCTCGGAATGGGCTTGCTGATCTCCGCGATCTCGCGCACGCAAACGCAGGCGATCCAGTTCTCGGTCTTCTTTCTCCTGCCGGTCTTCGTTCTTTCGGGCGCGTTCGCTCCGCTCGAGCAATTGCCAAAGGCGATCCGCTACATCTCGGAGGCATTTCCGCTCACCCACTTTTGCCGCGCGTTTCGGCTGGTGAATCTTTACCGCGCGGCGCCACAGTTCTACGCCTTCGATCTGATCATGCTGTTCGCCGGCGTGGTCATCACGTTCGTCGGCGCGGTGTATTTGCTGAGACGGATCGAGCAGTAACTGCTCCCTCTTCTGTAGCCGCCGCCCTGCGGGCGGCGTGAGATTATTCACGGCCAACTCCCACGCTTCGCACACCGAAGCGGCTACAGAAGAATCGGCTGCCGGATCAGAACTTCGCCTTGAACTCGAGGCGCAGATACGGGGCGCCGTCCGCCTTGTAGCGAATACCGGCGCGATGGAAATCGAACTCGCGCCGGATCGCATAACCGCCGCCAAGATCGACCGAAACGTTGTTGCAGGGCGTATAGATGAACCCGCCGCCAGCCCGATACTCGGAGTAATCCACTTCCGCGCCATTCAGCCTGGAGGGGACGATCGCGTTGTTTCGGTCCGTTCGGAAGGAGCCGCCCGTGAGCTGGCCGCCTGCCCAGAAGTTGATCTTGCCGTTAGGCGAATAGGTGACGCGGGGCTCGGGCAGAACGCCGAACACTTTCCACTTGTCGTTCGGCTCCCAGATGACACCCGCCAGCGGGAGCACGGGAAATCTTCCCCGGAGAAAAGAAGCGTTCGCGCCCACGAACAAATACAAGTGGTCGGGTTGCAGGACGAAAATGCGCCCGAGCGTGATCGGCGCATCGAAGGAGGAGCTGTCAAAATCGTCCTGGGTGTAAAATCCCGGCCTCACCTGAAAGAAAGCGCCGACGTCGTTGTTGTGCATGTAATCGACGCCGATCACGCCCGCCACGCTTTGCAAATGATCGGGCACCGGCGCCCCCGTCGTTCCGAAATCGAAGCGGTCATAGGCGATCCCAAGATGGAGGTAGAGATGACCCGACAGGAAAAAACGATGCGCGTAGGCGAAAGAATTCTGGATGGCGTACTGGTCGCCGAAACTAACTTTCCGATGCAGATCGCTTTCGAAAACGTAGCTCGATTGCAGTTCGACGATGTCGAGCGAAACCACTTCGCTTTTCTTTTCGGTGACGGTTTGAAGTGTTGGCTCACCTGCGCGTAACCAGCTGAAGGAAGCCAGGAGCAGGACGGCGGCGAGGAGCGGAAGGGACGGTGGTCGATGTTTCATGCCGGTAGGATCGTAGTTGAATCGGACGCGGGGACAAAACGGATTTGTTTGTTTGGGTAAATTGTTGTTCAAAGATCGGATGAAGAAGGCCATCGATCATGTCGCCCGGAGCGATCCGCGCTTCGCCGCGCTCATCAAACGGACGAGGCGATTCGACGTTGTGGCGAGCGAACTCGTTCGGCCGTTCGACGCGCTGGCGGAATCGATCGCTTACCAGCAGCTCAGCGGCAAAGCCGCCGCGACGATCTGGGGCCGCGTTCGCGCGCTTTTTCCAAAACGGAAATGGCTCGACCCGGCCTTGGTCCTGAAAACGCCGGACGAAAAACTGCGCGCCTGCGGCCTATCGGGAAGCAAGACCGCCGCCCTGAAAGATCTCGCCGCGAAAACGCTCGACGGCACCGTGCCGAGTCGTCGCGAATTGGTGCGGATGACCGATGAGGAGATCATCGAGCGGCTCACCAAAGTGCGCGGCATAGGTCGGTGGACGGTGGAGATGCTGCTCTTGTTCGAGCTCGGCCGGCTCGATGTCTGGCCGGTCGCTGATTACGGTGTGCAGAAAGGTTTCGCAAAAACATTTGGCCGGAGAAAACTGCCGACCCCGAAACAGTTCATGAAGATCGGCGAGAAATGGCGGCCGTACCGCTCGGTGGCCGCGTGGTATTTCTGGCGCGCCATCGACGGGCCCGCGTCCGAAACGAAAACGAAGAGCCGGTTTGGGCTGTAGCCGCTTCGCTGTGCGAAGCGCGAGAGCAAGCGTCGCCATCGCCCAGGCCGCCCACAGGGCGGCGGCTACAGAAGATTGACTTGGCCATGCCGCCTTCATAAAACGAGTTCATGCCGATGATTAATGTGGCGCGTGATGGGGCGAAACTCGGGGAGTTCACGCTCGAGCAAATCCAGGAAGGTCTTCGCACCGGGCAATTCCGGTCCACCGATTTAGGATGGCAGCCGGGCATGGCGGATTGGCGGCCGTTGAGCGAAATGGCCGGAGTCGCCGTACCTCCCGCCGCGGGTGCGATGCCCACGCTCCCGCTTGCTACTGCTGCCGGAGTTTCCGCTGCCTCAACCGGCGTCGGTCTGCCGTGGGAACACCGCGCCGAGCTCGGCTTCGTGAAGGCGTGGTTCGATACCGTTAGCCTCTTGATCACCAAACCGAGCGAAGCGTTCACCATGATGCGCCCCGAAGGCGGGCTGATGGATCCGCTGCTCTTCGGCCTGATCGGCGGATGCGCGGGCGGCATCGTCTCGATTATTTTCCAGGGTCTTTTCCAATCGATTCCAGGAATCGCCGGTCGCAACGATGCGTTTAATTCTTTGGGCATCGGGGTGGGGGTGGTCCTCCTGATCTACGCGGTCTTGATGCCGTTGCTGGTAACGGTCGGCATGTTTGTCGGTGCGGCCATTTTGCATCTCTGCCTGATGCTGGTCGGCGGCGCGAACCGGTCATTTGAAACCACTTTTCGGGTGGTTGGTTTCACGGCGGGCGCCGCCAATTTGTTTTCCATGATTCCGATTTGCGGTGGAATCATCGCGGTGGTTTACCACATTGTGCTGGAATGTATCGGCCTGAGCCGCGCCCACCCGACCACCACAGGCAAAGCGCTCATGGCGATTTTTCTGCCCATGATTGTTTGTTGCGGACTGATCGTGCTGCTCGTCGTCGTGCTGGGCGGATTTGGAGCCGTCTTCAACCGCCAGCATTGAGCCGCAGGCCAGCCCGCGGATCGAGACAATGCGTTTAGTACGGCGCCGGCCCCCGGCCGAGGGCTTTAACCATGAGCTGATATGGCTGGTGGTGTCCGTGGCGGCCGTTGTCGCCGGTGGCGTGTGGCTGGGTCTCGGTTTGCCCTGGCTGGGCTGTCCTTTTCGCGCGGTCACCGGTTATCCCTGCCTGACCTGCGGCGCCACCCGCTGCGCGATCGCGTTTTCCCACGGGCATCTGTCCACGGCGTGGTCGTGGAACCCTCTGGCGTTTATCGCGCTTTGTGGCGTGGCGTTGTTCGATCTTTACGCAGTCGCGGTCTTGCTGGCCCGGGGCCCGCGATTGCGGGTGATCGATTGGACGCGCGCGGAAAAGAACGCGGTGCGGGTCGCGGTGGTTGTGCTGATCGCGGTGAACTGGGCGTATCTTGTGGCCCATCGAGCGCGGTATTGACCCACGGCTCGTCGAAACTCCAAGCTTCAAGCTCCAGAGAAGCACCAAACTTCAAACACCAGGATAGAACTCGCTGGCGGGTAATTTGGAGCTTGGGATTTGAAGCTTCTTTGGTGCTTGGAGCTTGGGATTTGGAGCTTTTGGTTCACCGCGTCGCTGCCTGCGCCGGCCTCACTTCCAGCGTCGGCCTTCCCACATCGTCTTCCGGCGCGCCGCGATGGGCGGCGATGAACGCGGTCGGATTGATCCACCCCCGAGTGTCATCCCGGTAACATGGCCCGATGAACGGCGTGGTAAACTCGCGCATCTCGAAATGGAGGTGCGCCCAATACATTCCGCCGGCGCTCCCGATCGTGGCGATCTGTTCGCCGCGATGCACCTTCTGCTTTCGCTCCACCAGGATGGTTTCGACGTGGCCGTAATAGGACTGCACAAATTTCCGGGCCCCGTTTTCTTCGTAGGCGTGCAGAACGATGATGACGTTGCCCCAGCCGGGCCCCGCTTCCTCCGCGAACAGCACCTCGCCATCCGCCACTGCGAAAACCGGATCGCCCAGGTCGGAGTTTTCGCCGCCGATCCCGTTCAGGTCGTCGCCCAGATGGCGGTTCTGGGTGAACGGTTGGGCGTTATAGGCGAGCGCTCCGTTCTCACTCCCGATGGGGAAATCAAAACGCGCGGCGGTAGGCAATCTCGCGAGCAAAATCGGCGACGCGATTTGAAACGCGGGAGAAATCTTGGCCGGCCGCCGAAGTTCCGGTGCGAGACGGAAAAAGAGTCCGGCTGCCAGGGCGATCAGGAAAATTAGAACCAGGAGCGCCCAGCGCCCCGCTGTTCTTCCCTTGCTCGTGCTTGTCTTCATCTTTACGGTCGCGCATGCGCATTCTGGTCACGGGCGGAGCGGGCTTTATCGGCTCGCACCTTGTCGAGAAATTACTCGCGACCAGCCACGAAGTCTCGATTCTCGACGACTTCAACGATTTTTACGACCCGCAAATCAAACGCGCTAACATCGAGCGCGTGGCGGGCGAAGTCGCGATCCATCGGATCGATTTGCGCGACAGCGCCGCGGTAAAACTGTTGTTTCACCGCGAAAAATTCGACGCGATCGCGCATCTCGCCGCGCGCGCGGGCGTGCGGCCATCGATCAACCAGCCGCAGCTTTATTACGACACGAATGTCAGCGGGACTTTGCATCTGCTCGAGGCGGCGCGGATCACCGGCGTCGAGCGCTTCATCTTCGCGTCGAGCTCCTCGGTTTACGGCATCTGCAAAACGGTGCCATTCTCGGAAGAGCTTCATCTTACCCAAACGATCAGTCCGTACGCGGCGACGAAAGTGGCGGCCGAATTCCTTTGCTCTACCTACTCGCATCTTTACAAAATGCGGATCGTGGTGCTGCGCTTCTTCACAGTTTACGGCGCGCGGCAACGGCCCGACCTGGCGATCCATCAGTTCACCCGGAAGATTCACGCCGGCCAGCCGATCGACCAGTTCGGCGACGGCACAACGCGGCGCGATTACACCTACAT
>JALYIN010000027.1 GCA_030775765.1 Verrucomicrobiota bacterium | reverse complement strand
CGCCCTTGCTCAGCTCGACGATCCACTCTTCGAGCGAGGCCGCATTCTGTTTCGCAAACGCGCTCGAATCGGCCCTGGCTTGCTGAAGCAAACTTTGGAGTTGGTCCTTGGCCGCCTTGACCGCGTCGTCCTTAATCCCGTCTAGAACACCGTCGAATGCAGAGGCCATGATGTTTCCCTTACCGGAGGTCTTCGCCGCGCAACGCCTGGTCGTAGTTTTGCCCGACCTGATCTTTTAAATGGGCGGCAAATGTCGGTCGGTAAAAAGCTTTGCCGCTCTCGAGCGATTTGACGTTCCGTTTGAATTGCGAATGAAGATTTGAAATGGCCGCGCTGCGCCGCGCGTCCTTTTTCTTGGTGGCCTCGTATTGTTCCGCGTTCGTGAACTGCAATTCCACGGCAGCAGTGCGGCTCGCGAGCTTTTGGTCGTCCCAGGTCTTGCCCGCGCCCTCGGTGAATTCATCGATGAAGGCCAGGTGGGTGGTCTTGAGACTGGCGATGTCGTCGCGGCTCTTCGCGTCCTTCGTGGTTCCGCAGCCGGCGAGAAGAAGTGCCGCGCCCAGGGCGAGCACGACGGGGTGGATAACATTGCGGGATAATCCGCGGGCAGGTGTATTCATGGTTCGGTGAAGTGTTATTCGATCGCAGATTCCACGAGGTCGGCCTCGGCATCGCGGCGTTTGAGTAGACCGCCCATCTTGTTGGGATCCCAAAGGCGCTTCATGGCGCGGATCTGGTCCGCAATTTCCTGGAGGTTCCCCGAGGCCACGGCATCCCGGACCGCGCGCATTTCCTTGCGGCGATCCCCATCCATCCCGGCGCCGCGATTGAAGACCAGCGAAACAAGAGCGCCCTGCGCGTTGGCCGGAAGCTGGTCCACTCCGGGGAAAGCTTTTTCGGTGCGCGCGCTATAGAGCGGCAGCGTCCGGTTCTTGAAGACCTCCTCCGCGTCCGCCCTTTTAACTCTGATATCGCTGAACTCGGAGGCGCGCTGGTGCGCGGCCTCTCCGGAAACGCCGATGGCGGTTTTCAACCGCTCGATTTCATCGCCGCTCAAAAACGGACTCCAGTCTTCCTCGAGCTGTTCCGGCGTGACGAACCCAATGTCGTAACCGATGCCGATCGTGATCCCCGAGCTTTCTCCGGGCCATTTCCCCGGTTGATCCAGGCCTTCTGCTTCGAGAATCAGGGCGAGGGCTTCCTCTGTAATTTGGAGGGACATGCCACCTTCTTAACGGGCTGGTCGCCGTTGGATCAATAACAAAAATCTGGGCCTAGACGTGCCGCGGCGCCTACTTCTTCATCAGGTCCAGCACCGCGCTGATCATGCCGACCATGCCGGTCCGGATGGTCGGCTCGGGCACAGGCGCAAACTTGCTCGAGTGCAGGCTCGGCAAGGACGCGGCACCGGGCTTCTTGCTCTCGGCGGCTTTCGTGGGATCGACCGCGCCCACGTTAAACATGAACGCCGGGATCGAGTGGTCCGCCATGCTGTATTCGGAAAAATCTTCGCCGCCCATTGTCGGGTCTTTCGGAATCACATTGTCGGCCCCGATCGCGGCTTTGAGCGCGGCGGTGACCCGCTTCGTCAGCTCAGGATTGTTATAGGTGGCGGGTGTGAATTCATCCTGCCGCACTTTCACCTCCGGCATTTTGTCGGCGGGCAACCCGGCCGCCGCCGCGCACCCTTTTGCGATGCGGTCGATCGCGGCGAGCACCACATCGCGGACTTCTTTCTTATACGTGCGCACCGTCAGCTGCATTTTTACCTCGTCCGAAATGATGTTGTGCTTTGTGCCGCCGTGAATGGAGCCGACCGTGACGACCACGTCGTCGTGCGGATTCGTCTCGCGACTCGCGATGGTTTGCCAGCCGTTAATGATTTGCGCGGAGAGCACCACCGGATCCTTGGTCTTGTGCGGATAGGCGCCGTGCCCGCCCATTCCTTTCACGGTCACGTCGACTGAGTCGACGTTTGCGTAGCAATAACCTTCCGTGACGCCGATCTGGCCGGTGGCGATCTCGGCATCGTCATGCAGCCCGAGGACGTAATTCGGTTTCGGCCAGCGCGTGTAAAGCCCGTCCTTCAACAACGCCCGCGCGCCGCCCACCGTTTCCTCCGCCGGCTGGCCGATGAAAATGATCGTGCCCTTCCATTTGTCCTTTAGCTTCCCAAGCGCACGCGCGGTTCCGATGAACGTGGACATATGAATGTCGTGGCCGCACGCGTGCATGACGCCGACTTCCTGCCCGGCATCGTTCTTCGTCATCACTGTGCTGGCATACGGGACGCCGGTTTCTTCCTTAACCGGTAGCGCATCGAGATCGGTGCGAATGGCGACCGTCGGGCCGTCGCCGTTTTTCATTACGCCGATAACCCCGAAGCAGGTCAGGTCCGGCTTTTCATATTTGCCGACGCGTTCCGTGACTTCGCAACCCGCGGCCTTTAGCTCCTTCGCGACGATTCCAGCCGAGCGCTCCTCGTGCGTCGAAAGCTCGGGATGGGTGTGAAGGTCTTTGTAAACCGTAAGCAGCGACGGCAGTTCCGCGTCCGCGATGGATTGCGGAGTTTGTTGCCCGAAGAGCGGAACCGAAACGAGAGCGAGCGCAAAGGCGAGAAAGCGAATCTTCATGTTGTCATGCTGAGCGAAGTAGAAGCATCTCTCAACGTTAATTCGGTGCAGCTAAAACAAGAGATTCCTCGACTTCGCTCGGAATGACAGAAGGTTTATCGGCTCATGGCATTCGAGGAAAACACGCTCCTTTTCGGCTCCGACGCGACGGAGCGCATCGTTGCGATCGGGCTGGGGGAGACTGGGACGGTGAAGGTGTATCGCCGCGAGAAAGACGGCTCGACGAACGCCAATACCGAGCCGTTCCACCCGTTCGTCTGGTGCGACTCCGACGTGACGGACCTGAATATCGACGCCGAAAAACTGGCGGGGGATTTGCGTTACGGCTGGCGGATCAGCGTCAATAGCTGGAAGGAACTGATCGCGCTCCGCAACGGTTTGAAAAATGCGGGCCGCAGCTTCTTCGCGCTCAGCGATCCCGTGCAGCATTATCTCACGCATACCGGGCGCACACTCTTCAAAGGCTTACCATTCGAGGAACTACGCCGGCTCCAGTTGGAAGTTCTGTCTGTAGCCGGGATCGATGATCCCGGCGAGAACGATCACCTGATGAGTATCGCGCTTTCCGATAACAGCGGCTGGGAAGAACTGATCGGGATCGATGACGATCAGTTC
>JALYIN010000026.1 GCA_030775765.1 Verrucomicrobiota bacterium | reverse complement strand
GCGCTTTGAGAATGGACGCGGCCTCGCAGGCCGTGTTGCCCGTCGCCAGCATCGGGTCGAGCAGCAGCACTTCGGCCGCCGTGACATTCACCGGGACTTTCTCGTAATAACTCACGGGGAGGAGTGTTTCCGCGTCGCGATACAGGCCGATGTGACCGATCGCGGCCTCGGGCGCAATGCGCTGAATTCCGTCGAGCATCCCGAGCCCGGCGCGAAGAATCGGAACGAGGACGATTGGTTTGGCAAGGACTGCTCCAGCGCACGACGCCAGCGGCGTCTCGACTTCGATGGCATTCGTTCCCCAAACCCGGGCGGCCTCAGCAAAAAGAAGGATGGAAATTTCCTGCAGATGCGACCGGAATAAATCCGGCAGGGTTGTCTTCGCGCGCAGAATCGAAAGACTCGCCGCGACCAGGGGATGATCGATAACGTGGGTCCCCGCTTTCGTAGCCCCGGCACTCATGCCGACGCTTCCTCGCGCATTCTCACGGGCGAGGCAGGCAGCTTGTCGAGCACGATCTGTCCCTCACTATCGTAACGGCCGAACGCCAGCACACCGGTCGGGCATTGCTGAACGCAGGCGGAACAACGGACGCATTCCGGGTCCTGCATCGGCAGACCTTTGTTCGCGAAGTTCATGACGTCGATCCCCTGGTGGCAGACCGAGGTGCAGACATTGCACGAAATGCATTTCGATTTCTCGGGGAAAATCCGGAAGCGGGAGAAGCGCGCGTAGATGTGCATGAGCGCGGCGAGCGGACAAAAGAACCGGCACCAGACTCGGCCCGAATATTTGAAGTAAAGTCCGACGCCGATGATGCCGCCGAGGAAAACATCCACGAGCCATTTGTAACTCGCGTAGGTGACGAGCTGGCCGTCGCCGTTTTTTCCCTCGAGCAACAAGTGAAAAGCCGATGCGAAAATGGATTGTGGCCAAATCCATCCTAGCACCCGCACGGCCAGAAGCAGGAACGCCACCGCGAGAATCACCTGCCCCGCCATGTTCAACCGGTTCCAGAACGGACCATGCGGCATCTTGTGGCGCTGATTGTCGCCCATCGTTTCCGCGAGCGCGCCACAGGAGCATATCCATCCGCAATACGCGCCCTTGCCCCAGCGCCAGATGATCGCGGGGATGAGAACAAAGGTCTGGATAAACGAGATCACGAGCCACCAGGTCAGCGGCGCGTCCGTGAAGACGTTATAAACCATAAGCGGCCAGGCCAGGATGAAGCCATAGGCCCGCCAGTAAGCGCGCGGATGTCCCCAATCTGGCCATTGGTGCGCGGCGTATTGCGCGTTCGGGATGTAAGACTCGAACAAATGATCCGCGACTGTCCTGCCGAAGCCGTGATCGTACCAGCCGTTGTAACCGAGCCACGGCAAAATGATTTCCGGCAGGACAAAGAGCGGAACCACCTGCACCAGCATGAGCACGATCGTCTGGAGCGTGACGTAGGGGGTGTTGCGGCGGCGAATTCTGGCGAAGCCGAAGCCGACAATCAGGCTGCTGTAAAGGAAGGTGTAATAGAACGACCGGCTCTTCAACGAAACAGCCAGCGTTCCGAGCAGGGTCGAACGATCAGCCACCGCCGATTGAAACCACCCGCCTAACGAGCTAATGATCGCCGGCATATTTCCCGGCCAGGGATTGAGCCAGCTCTTGGCGAACCCCTCCGACTTCCAGACATAAACGAAAACGCAAAATGCGACGAAAATCCCAAGCGCGATCCAGCCGCGCAATGTCCCCTCGCCCGCGATCGGGATGCCGGAACGCCGAAAGAATTCAAGCGGCGCTTCGCGTCCGAGCATCGTGAAGACCACGTCGTTAGGTAACGTCGTCTCGTTTCCGTTCTTCAATTGCACGCTCTCTCGCTCGATCCGCGTCACTTCGGTTCCCAGCGCCAGCTTCAGCGAGCCGGGCGATTTCTGCCCGCGCATGCCGGAAGTCACGGCGGTGTTGACCCGCTCCGACGTTGGCTTCTCGACTTGCACGTCGGCCGAGGCGTCACGCACGAGCATTTCGACCTTCTCGATGTTGTCGGGTTTCGCGCGCGAAAGTTCCTTGCGACGATAGCTCAGCGTAACGTGCGCGCCGCACGCCGCCAGCGCGATCGCCGTCTCCAACGCCGAATCGCCGCCGCCGACCACGAGCGCATTTTGCCCGGCGAACTCTTTCGGATCGAAAAGCCGGTTGTAAACCTTGTCGAGTTCCTCGCCCGGCACGCCGAGCTTGCGGAAATTTCCGCTTCGCCCGATGGCGACGATCGCGCGCCGCGCCGTGACCGTCGTCTTGTCACTCATGTGCAGGATCACCGCGTCGCGACTGCGCGACTCGACTCGTTCCACCCGCGCCGCCGTCACTTCGATCGCGGCCGCTCGCCGTTGCGCTTCCATCTCCTCCACGAGCGCTTCCTTTACCTTGGCCGAAAACTGCAGCCCGCCCTCGAGCTTCATCTCCGTGGGATAGGTATAGATCGGCTTCGCCTTCGGAAAATTAACGACCGTCGAAAAAACTTCCGTCGCTTCGTAGATCGCGAAATTCAGCCCCGCCTTCTTTGCTTCAATCGCCGCGGAAATTCCCCCAACGCCCGCCCCGATAATGGCGAGATCCAGCGTCCCCTGTTCCGCCTTCAGCCTTCCGCCTTCTTCCTTCACGATTCCCCTCACCGCTTCCGCTCCCGTGTGCGACGAAAACTTCAGGAGTGGAATCCCGGTCAGATCACCGACGATTCTCACGCCCGGCTGGGCCGTGATTCCGCCGGGACCGGAAACCGGGAGCTTCTCGACAGTCCCGGCCGGCCACTGCGTGTGGAGCCATTTGGTGTAACGTTCGATGATTCCAGGCATTGGTGAACTCCGCGCTTCTTTCTAGCGCTGCGATGTCGGATGCGAAAAGAGAAATCATGCACAACCGCAGAAGGACCGCCGACCGAAAGAGTGGGATGACCGACCTGAAGATGGATCGCCGCTATCCGATTGGCGCCGAGCCCACAGGCGAAGGGAACGTCCATTTTCGAATTTGGGCGCCGAAGGCGAAGCGGCTCGAAGTGGCTTTCGAAGGGCAACTCGGAAAGAGTCCGGGCACTGAGGCCCCTCCCATTTCCGCGGAACTCCAGCACGATACGGCGGGATATTTTTCAGGGGCAGTCGAGGCAGAGACAGGATCGCTCTATCGTTTCCGGCTAAACGGCGCGGGAGATCTATATCCGGATCCAGCGTCGCGTTTTCAGCCGGAAGGACCGCATGGGCCATCGTGTGTGGTAGATCCGTCCGAGTTTAAATGGAACGACCACCCCTGGCCGGGAATCAAAATGCCCGGCCAGATCATGTATGAGATCCACATCGGTACGTTCACGCCGGAAGGAACCTGGAGGGCGGCAATGAAAGAGTTACCGGAGCTGGCGCGCATCGGGATCACCGTGATCGAGATGATGCCGATTGCGGATTTCCCTGGCGAATTTGGGTGGGGATATGACGGCGTGAATCTCTTCGCGCCCACCCGCCTTTACGGAACGCCCGACGACTTGCGCGCGTTCATAAATGAAGCGCATTCGTTAGGCCTCGGGGTGATTCTCGACGTGGTTTACAACCACTTCGGGCCGGACGGAAATTATCTCGGCGTCTTCTCCGACGATTATCTCCATCACGAACGGGGCAATGACTGGGGCGACTCGATCAACTTCGATGGAAAAAACTCCGAACCTGTCCGGGAGTTCTTTGTCACCAACGGCCGGTATTGGATCCAGGAATTCCACTTCGACGGCTTCCGCTTCGACGCCACCCAAAGCGTCTACGACGAATCGGACGAATACATAGTAGGCGCAATCGGGCGCGCCGCGCGGCTGGCGGCCGGGAACCGCTCCATTATTCTCGTAGCGGAAAACGAGCCGCAGGAGGCAAAGCTGATCCGGCCGCGGAGCGAGGGCGGGGACGATCTCGATGGCGTCTGGAACGACGATTTCCATCACAGCGCCTATGTCGTGATGACCGGCCGACATGAAGCGTACTATTCGGATTACCGCGGCCGGCCCCAGGAATTCATTTCGGCGGCGAAATACGGCTACCTTTTTCAAGGTCAGCCCTACTGGTGGCAGGACGCGGAGCGTGGGATGTCGGCTTTGGACGCGCCCCCGGCGGCGTTCGTTTCGTTCCTCGAGAATCACGATCAGGTGGCTAATAGCGCGCAGGGCGCTCGGATGCGCTTCGAGAGTTCCCCCGGCGTCTATCGCGCTATGACGGCTCTTCTCTTACTCGGTCCGTGGACGCCGCTGCTTTTCCAGGGCGAGGAATTCGGCGCGACCGCGCCCTTTGTTTTTTTTGCGGACATCGGCGACGACAATTTGCGCGACGCGATTCGCGCCGGCCGCTTTGAGTTCCTGGCACAGTTTCCCTCGATCGCCAGTCCGGAAGTGCAGCGCGACTTGCCGGTTCCAACGCGTCGGGAAACGTTCGAGGGTTGCAAGCTGAACCTGGCGGAGCGTAAGACCGGGCGTCCATTTTACGATCTGCATCGCGATCTGATCCGCCTCCGGCGCGAGGATTCGCGGTTCCGACGGCAGATTCTTCGCGGCGTGGACGGCGCGGTCCTGGGCGAGCGAAGTTTTGTGCTCCGCTTTTTCGGCGAACAGGACGACGAACGGTTGTTGATGGTGAACCTGGGACCCGCCCAGCCATTCATTCCAGCCCCCGAGCCGCTCCTCGCGCCGCCCTTTGGCTTTGAATGGGAGATGATTTGGTCGAGTGACGATGAGCGTTATGGCGGGCCCGGCGCCGCGAAACCGATCTCTGACCAAGGCTGGTCTCTGCCCGCCGAGGCGACGGTCGCGTTGCGCGCCATTCCAGAAACGAAACCCCGCCGCAAACCGATTGAGAGGCATGCCCGCAAAGCCAAGTAGTAGCCCGGTTGTGGTGCGCTCCATGGCGTGGGATCCCTCGCATCCGTCGCGCGAAGTCCTGCTCAATCGCGAGTGGCTGGTCAGTAACGGCCTCGGTGGTTACGCGTCCGGGACAGTCCTGGGCGCGATTACCCGGAAGTATCACGGCATCCTGGTCGCGGCCCTGCCGGCTCCGCTCGGGCGGGTGGTGATGTGGAACCACGTCTCCGAATTTCTCCGGTTTGAGGGCGACGAGGCGGTGTCGTTAGGCGCGGAAGAACGGGCGGGCGGCCAGCTCGATTTGAAAAGCGCTGAGTATCTGCGCGAGTTCCGGCTCGAAGACGGGATGCCCGTCTGGGTTTACCACGTTCGCGACTTCGTCATCGAGAAGCGCGTTTCGATGCCGCATTTGCAGAACACCGTGCACGTCAGTTACCAGGTCAGCGGGGCCGGGAAGCCGCCGCGGCTGGAATTGCGGCCGGCTTTTCATTTTCGCCATCACGAGGAAGCGGTCGATTTGCCCCTGGCCGAGCCGTACCGGCTAAGCGCGACCGACGATCGTTACGAAATCGTTTCCGCGCGCCGAAAGTATGGCGTTCTGCGGATGCGGCTGCGCGGCCACCCCACGGCCTTCACCATCGCGCCGGCGAAGATTCACCAGGTCGTTTATCGCACCGAACAGGCCCGGGGTTACGCTCACGAAGGCGAACTTTGGAGCCCGGGATTTTTCCAGATCGATCTCGCGAATGAAGGAACTGTGACCCTGATTGGTTCGACCGAGCCGTGGGACATCATCGATGTGTTGAGTCCGGCGGAGGTGCTCGCGGCGGAACGCGAGCGCCGCGCACGGCTGCTGGAAGACGCGGACGCCGAGGCGCGCGAAGGTGTCGCGGCCGAACTGGTTTTTGCCGGCGATCAATTCGTGATTACTCCTGCCGGTCGCGCCCAGGAGGCGGCGCGCGCCCACGCGGCCGGGGATGAAGTTCGCACCGTCATCGCGGGCTATCACTGGTTTACCGATTGGGGGCGGGACACGATGATCAGCCTGGAAGGTTTGACGCTCGTCACCGGACGCTGTCTCGAAGCGGGGTACATTTTGCGAACGTTCGCGCACTACGTCCGCGATGGGTTGATCCCGAACATGTTTCCGGACCGGCAAAAGGAAGGCCTTTATCATACCGCGGACGCGACGCTTTGGTTCTTTCATGCGCTGGGGCGCTATCTGAAAAAGGCCGAGGACCGGATCACGCTGCGGCTCCTTTTGCCGATCCTTGTCGACATCGCGGAGCACCATCTGCGCGGGACGAAGTTTAACATCCGCGTCGACCCTGCGGACGATCTTCTCTCCCAGGGCCAGGAAGGTTACCAGCTCACCTGGATGGACGCGAAGATGGGCGACTGGGTGGTGACGCCGCGGCGCGGAAAAACGGTGGAACTGAATGCGCTCTGGTTCAACGCCCTGAAGTTGCTGGAAGGCTGGTTGCGCGAACACGGCGACGGTGAGGCGGCGAAGCGGTATGGACAACACGCGGATCGCGCCCGCGAGTCTTTCAACCGGCGCTTCTGGTTCGACGAGGGCGGCTATCTTTACGATGTGGTGGACGTCGATGGCGGGCGCACGAGCGATTCGGCCTGCCGGCCTAACCAATTGTTCGCGATCTCGCTCGACCATCCGATCCTGGACGAAGTCCGCTGGAAATCAGTGATCGATGTCGCGGAGCGCGAACTCGTGACGCCCGTGGGACTCCGCTCGCTTTCGCCAAAGCATCCCGATTACAAACCGATTTACGGGGGCGATCTTCGCTCCCGGGACGGCGCCTATCACCAGGGCACTGTCTGGGCC
>JALYIN010000025.1 GCA_030775765.1 Verrucomicrobiota bacterium | reverse complement strand
GGTGAAAGCTGACGGCAAGATCACCGCGGAGCTGGCGGATCGGGCGTTGACCATGCTCGAGATCGATCGCGACGGGTTCGATCAATGGGACAAACGGATCATCGAAACTCTCATTCACAAATTCAATGGCGGGCCGGTCGGATTGAGTTCGCTCGCCGTCGCGGTCGGTGAAGAAGCCGGCACGTTGGAAGAAGTGAACGAGCCATATCTGATCATGGAGGGTTACATCAAACGCACGCCGCAGGGACGTGTGGCCATGCCGAACGCGTATCGGAAGCTGGGACTAAAACCGCCGATTGGGACCCAACACGAACTGTTCGGATCGTGACGCCTGACTTCTTTCAACAGACGTCGAAAGTTTTCACGGTCGCGGAACTGACGCGCCAAATTCGCGGGACGCTGGAGACGAAATTCGGCGCGGTCTGGGTGCAGGGAGAAATTTCCAATTACCGGCCGCAACCATCCGGCCACCGTTACTTCACGCTGAAAGACCAGCGCGCTGCGATCTCCTGCGTGATCTTCCGTAACACCCTGCCCGCCACCGCGCCGCCAATCGCTGACGGCGCGCAGGTTCAGGTTTACGGCAACATCACCGTTTTCGAGGCGCGCGGACAGTACCAGCTCAATGTCCAAATCCTCCAGATGCGCGGCGCCGGCCTGCTCCAGGCGAAGTTCGAGGCGCTCAAGCGAAAGCTGGACGCCGAAGGCCTTTTCGATGCGACACGGAAACGAGCGTTGCCAAAATTTCCGAAGCGGATCGGGATCGTCACGTCGCCGAGCGGCGCAGCGATTCGCGACATCCTGAACGTGCTGCAACGGCGCGCGCCGAACGTGCAGGTGCTCGTTAGTCCGGTACGCGTGCAAGGCGTCGGCGCCGCAGCGGAGATCGCGACCGCGATTAAGGAGCTGGCGACGCCGAACGAAGCATGGGAGCCGATCGATCTCATGGTCCTCGCCCGCGGCGGCGGCAGCATCGAAGACCTGTGGGAGTTCAACGAGGAGATCGTCGCCCGCGCCATTTTCCATTCGGCGATTCCGGTCGTCAGCGCCGTGGGGCACGAAATCGATTTCACAATTGCCGATTTCGTCGCGGACATGCGCGCGCCGACGCCGAGTGCCGCGGCGGAACTGATTGTTCCAGACGTAACTGAACTGGTCCGTCGCGTGAATGACCTGGAGAATCGCCTGCAAAAATACCTGCGGAATTTTCTCCAGCAAAGCCTGACCCGGCTCCGTTTTCTCTCCGAGCGCACACTTGCGCGCGAGCTAATGCAAAAAATGCGCGATGCCCAACAGCAGCTAGACCTGACGGCGGAGTCCGTCCGGCGAAAGTTGAAGCAAATGGTGGCGGACGCCCGCGCCGCTCTTTCGACGCGTGCCCAATCTCTGAAAGCGCACGATCCCAAAAGGGAGGTGGAGCTTTGCCGAAACAAGGCCATCGACCTCGAGCGCCGTATCGTCGCCCAGCCGGCGCGGTTATGGCAAAATGCGCGGCAGCGTTTCCAACGCGTGGAAGGAATCCTTCGCGTTGTCGGGCCGGAAGCGACGCTGCGCCGAGGCTACAGCATCACGACCGATGATAAGGGCAAGGTGATCCAGACCGTTACCGCCGTGCGGACGAAATCAAAAATCCGCACCCGCGTGTCGGATGGCGAGTTCGAATCGGAAGTGCTGAGCTGAAGGCCCAATCAACTTTTGTTTCGTGTCAGACTGCGCTCCCCAGATTACGGCCTTGCCAAAACGGTATTGCCGTCGCCGGGCGCGACCTCTCCTTTGACTGCGCCAGGCAGAGCCCCGGTCTCGGTCTGAAATCGCGCGACGTCGTTATCGTAGCCGGCAACCGTGGCCTGGCCTTTCTTATATACGCCTGCGTCACCGCTTTTCCGCACGACCACGAAACCGGCATCGCCGAAAGGCTCAACGTTCGGGTTCAGCTCAGTGTCGTAAACGTAATTAGAGCTCGCGGCAAAAATCGTGTTCGACGGATCGCTGCGTTTCACCTTGTACACCTTTAGCGCGCTCTTGCCGGTCAACGCCATTGTGGCCGGCGCTCCAGTCCCCGTGACCGTGAAGGCCACGCCGGGGGCACCGAGCAGCCGTTGAAGGTCCGCCTGCTTCAGATAATTCCTCTCTACCAGCTTGCTGGAATACTCCGCCAGACTGTTCACGGGATAATCCCCGGGCCACGCCAGAGTCGGATCCGAATTCGCCGCTCCATCGGTCGCCATTCGAAACGCCGCGAGATACAGATCGCGCCCGTTGTTCATCGTCCGGGTCAGATCGCGTTTCGTGAGCGCGTTTTTGAGCGCCGGCCACGCCAGGACCAGGATTACGGCCACGATCACCAGGACCACGACCAGTTCGATTCGCGTGAAGGCCGGCGAACGTGAATTCAATTTCGACGACAAAATCCTGCAGAACGGAATTTACGGGTTCGTCAGCGCGACTGTGCTATCGCCGGCTGTCACCGTTCCGTCCGCCTCGCCGGGCTTCTTGCCAACGACGCTTTGGAACGCGGATTCCTGTCCGGTGACCACGGTCGCGTTGCTCTTTTTCAGCACGGAAGCGTCGCCCCCCTTCCGCTGGACGACAAAGCCTTTGTCGCCGTAGGGCGCATCGGTCGCGACCAAGGCTGTATTGTAGGTGTAGTTGGATGTGACCGCGAAGACCGTGTTGGTCGAATCGGTCTCTTTAATCTTGTAAACTTTAAATGCACTCTTGCCGCCGAGGGTCACCGCCCCGGTGCTGTTATCAGCCGTGGCGGTACAAGTCGCTCCGGGCGCACTCAGGATTTTCTGGACATCGCCCGCCTTCAGATAATCGCCTTGGACAAGTTTGGTGACGTATTGCTGCAACGTAGTAATCGGCGCGGCGCTGCCTCCACCGGAAGTATCGCTCAGATCGCCGGGCCAGGCCCGGGTGGGGTCGGAATTGGTCGATCCATCCAGCGCCATCTGTTGTCCGGCGAGATAAAGCTGACGCGAATTGTTCAAGCTTCCGGTCATCTGGCCTTTCGTCAGGGCGCTGAAAATCGCGGGGCCGGCAAAAGCCGCGAGCACAACGATGATCGAGATGACGACAAGCATTTCAATGAGAGTGAAAGCACCGACAGAATTCTTTTTCATGGGGGGTTTCGCGAGAATGCCGAAGGCGAGCGCGGTGGGTCAAGAAAGAATTGGCCCTCGCCCGGCCGGATAAGGAGGGGCGTTTTCTAAGTCACTCCCCGAGGCTCGAGCTTGAACGCCACCGCCGCCAGTGGCGGCAGGCTGATCATTAGTGAGTGCGTCCGGCCTTGCCACGGGAAATCCTCGGCCTCGAAGCCGCCCATATTGCCGACGTTGCCGCCGCCGTAGGTCGCCGCATCGGTGTTAATGATCTCGCGATAGAACCCGGCAGCGGGCACGCCGAGGCGGTACCCGTGGCGGACGACGGGCGTCGCGTTCACGGCAAAAACAATCGTGCCGCCACCGCGTGCACGGCGCAGGAAGGCGACGACGCTGTTCTCGGAATCGTGGAAGTCGATCCACTCGAAACCTTCGTGGGTATCGTCGCACTCCCACAGCGCCGGCTCGTTTTTGTAAACGTAATTGAGATGCTGGACGAGACGGCGCAGACCGTCGTGGAGCGGCAGCGCGGTCAGTTCCCAGTCCAGCTCGCGATCGTGGTTCCACTCGCGGTGCTGGCCGAATTCGCCGCCCATGAAGACGAGCTTCTTGCCGGGGTGCCCATACATCCACGCGAAAAACATCCGCAGATTCGCGAACTGCTGCCATTCGTCGCCCGGCATTTTGTCGAGGAGCGAGCGTTTGCCGTGGACCACTTCGTCGTGGCTCAGGACGAGAACAAAATGTTCCTGGAACGCATACATCAACGAGAATGTGATGCTGTTGTGATGGAACCGGCGGAAGACTGGATCGAGCGCCAGGTAATGCAGGAAGTCGTGCATCCAGCCCATGTTCCATTTGAACCCGAAGCCGAGCCCGCCGAGATGCGTCGGGCGCGAGACGCCGGGCCAGGCGGTTGATTCCTCGGCGATCGTCATGATCCCGGGAAAACGCTCGTAGCAGACTTCGTTGAAGCGCTTGAGAAAATAAACCGCCTCCAGGTTCTCGCGGCCACCGAACGCGTTCGGGATCCATTCGCCCGCTTTGCGCGAGTAATCGAGGTAGAGCATCGACGCGACCGCATCCACGCGGAGGCCGTCGATGTGATATTTATCAAGCCAGAAGAGCGCGTTTCCGATCAGGAAATTGCGGACTTCGTTCCGCCCGAAGTTGAAAATGAGCGTGCCCCAATCCTGATGCTCGCCCTGGCGCGGATCGGCATGTTCGTAGAGATCGGTGCCGTCGAACTCGGCGAGAGCGTGCGTGTCCTTGGGAAAATGCGCGGGCACCCAATCCATGATGACGCCGATCCCGGCCTGATGGCATTTGTCGACGAAATGGCGAAACTCGTCCGGCGTCCCTAAACGGCTGGTGGGCGCGTAATAGTTTGTGACCTGATAACCCCACGACCCTTCGAAGGGATGCTCCGCCACCGGCATCAACTCGATGTGGGTGTAACCCATCTCGACGACGTACGGGATCAGCGTGTCGGATAATTCGAGGTAGCTCAGCGAACGATTTCCTTCGTCGGCCTTGCGCCGCCAGGAACCGAGATGGACTTCATAAACGCTGATCGCGCTGGTGTGATGTTTTTGCGCAGGACGCGCCTCCATCCATTCGCCGTCGCTCCACTTGTAGCGATCGAGATTGTAAACCATCGACGAAGTTTCCTTGCCCCATTGGCTAAAGAGGCCGAACGGATCGGCCTTTAAGAGCAGCGCGCCCCCCGGCGTCCTGATCTCGAACTTGTAGTGCGCGCCTTCGCTGACGCCGGGCAGGAACAATTCCCACACGCCGCTGCCGAGCAGACGCCGCATCGGGTTTACCCGGCCATCCCAGCCGTTGAAATCGCCGACCACGCTGACGCGTTGCGCGTTCGGCGCCCAGACCGCGAAGTAAACGCCCTCGGCGCCGCCAATGTTGCGGAGGTGCGCGCCGAAATGTTCGTAGAGCTCCAAATGATTTCCCTCCGCAAACAGATGCAGATCGACCTCACCCATGATCAGTCCGTAGCCGTAGGGATCGCGGACGAGCGCCGTGCTACCATCCCAGCCGGTGAGATGAACGCGGTAATCGATGTCGCGTTTCACTCCGGGCACCGTGGCCTGGAAAAATCCTTCCGGGCGGAGGCGATCCGCCGCGAAGCGCTGCTCCTCTTTGCCCGGCACGACAATGCTCACTTCTTTCGCGTCGGGACGAAAGACGCGCACAACGACATCGTCGCCGACCCGGTGCGGCCCGAGGATTCGGAATGGATCGGGATGCGCGCCGGCGAGGAAAACGTCGAGTTCGTCCATGGGCACGCCGCTTATTTCGAAGGAGCTCATTGGGCGATTTCCTAATTTAGAACGCGTCGCAACAATGTCGTGCGCGTTTTTCCCTGTAGCGGCGGGCGTGTCGCCTGCCTGGCCGAGATTTCAGCCGACACGGCTGCCTCTACAGGAGCAAAAGTCCTCCTGCTACCGGTAAATCCATAGGAGAAGTCCAGGCAGTGCGATTCCCAGGAGCAAACAAATCGTCGCCACCATCGGGCGGTGACTGAAACGATAAGCCATGATGATTCCGACGATCGCGGTCGCGACCAGACCGAACGCGGTGGCGAGCATAAAATAACGGAGCGGAGTCGGCTGGCGGCCCGGCGTGCCGGGGATGTGAGCGTCCTTGTGGACGAACGAAAGCGCGGCCAGCGCAGGCGGCGCCG
>JALYIN010000024.1 GCA_030775765.1 Verrucomicrobiota bacterium | reverse complement strand
TTCCCGGCGTCCGGGTGGTGCTTCTTGAAGGCGTTGAACTCAGCCGTGACCTGGTCTGGCGTAAAACTATCCACCAGTACTTGCTGAGGTCGGTCTTTTTGTTTGTTTCTCTCGTAATTGAACTCCTGGCTCGTCTTCGGCTCCGTTACCGCGTTTATTTCGTCTGCAGTGAAAACCTCCTTGTCGGGAAAAGCCGTGACGAGCTTGCGATAAATGTTTCCTTCGTCGGGGTAGAGCCTTTGGTGAGTCGCGAAGTAGATCTTAAGCTCCTCTTTGGTAAAACTGGTTTGCTCAGCCCCACCGACCACGACGGGCATACAACACCAGCCAAGAAGCAGAGCGCTTATTGTCAGGCGAAACCGGTTCATGGCTGCATTCCCCGACGAGTGGTTGTTGCATTAGTGACGTCCAGCAGGGTGTCGCTCGACTGGATATTGCCGCTTCTGAACCTCTGTCTCCCTATTAACGGGACATTATCGTTTATGCAGCCACCCAGGTTGTCGGCGGAAAGGCCAGCGATCGAGGAAATCGGCGAATCATCCTGAGCATCGTGCCCGACCTGATGAATAACGCAGCGGTGGACAACATCGCTGGCAGATCCGGCCAACGCCAGTATTGGGGCCATTGCAGCCTCCAGCCTTTTGGAGGCTTTCGGCTTCTTGGCCGCTTTCGGCTTTTTGCCTTCCTTGGTCTTGACAGCTTTCAGAGGCTTTTTGTTCGTTGCCATAAGATTCCGCAGTTGGGATTGATTCTGTTCTGCTGACTACTACGGAAACCTCAGTCCGAAGTTCCTGAGGGTTTCAAATTTGCCCGGAATCGCGGCGGGCGTAACATTAGCGGCTCATGGCGACGAAGACTGCGGAGGCTTTTCAGTTCGACACCATCGAGGACGTCGTCAGCGACATCGCGAAGGGGAGGATCGTGATCGTGACGGACGATGCGGACCGGGAGAACGAGGGGGACCTGGTGATGGCGGCGGAGAAGGCGACGCCGAAGGCGATCAATTTCATGGCGATGCACGGGCGCGGGCTGATCTGTGTGCCAATCGCGAATGAACGGGCGGAGCAGCTGGGACTCCAACGGATGGTGGCGCAGAATCGGGAGATGCACCGGACCGATTTTACTGTGTCGGTAGATGCATCACGCGGAGTGACGACGGGCATCAGCGCGCACGATCGGGCGGCGACGATCAAGACGATCGCGAATCCGAAATCGACGCCGGACGATCTGGTACAGCCGGGTCATGTGTTTCCGTTGCGCGCAAAGGATGGCGGGGTGTTGCGCCGGGCGGGGCACACGGAGGCGGCGGTCGATCTCGCGCGGATGGCGGGGCTGGAGCCAGCCGGAGTGCTCTGCGAGATCCTGCACGACGACGGGACAATGGCGCGGCTCCCGGAGCTGATGGAGTTCCGCAAGAAACACGGGCTGCGCATCTGCACAATCCAGAGCCTGATCGCGCACCGCCGGCTCACCGAAAAACTGGTCGAAGCCGAGCAGGTGGTGAAGTTGCCCACGGAATACGGCGACTTCGATTTACATCTCTACCGTTCGCAACTGGACGGCGCGCATCACCTAGCCCTGGTGAAAGGCAAGATCTCGAAGACCCGCCCGACGCTGGTGCGGGTCCACAGCGAATGCCTGACCGGCGATGTGTTCGGATCGCGCCGGTGCGATTGCGGAAACCAGCTTCACGCCGCGCTGCAACAAATCTCGGACGAAGGCAACGGCGTCCTGGTTTACATGCGCCAGGAAGGCCGCGGCATAGGGCTGGCGGCGAAAATTCACGCCTACAAATTGCAGGAGGAAGGTCTGGACACGGTCGAGGCCAACGCCCGGCTCGGGTTCGCGACCGATCTGCGCGATTACGGACTTGGCGCTCAGATTCTGTTCGATTTGGGGGTGCGCAAGTTTCGTTTCCTGACGAACAATCCGAAGAAGGTGATCGGCCTCGAAGGTTACGGGATTCAGATGGTGGAACAGGTGCCGATCCGCAGCGCGGCGAACCCGCATAACGCGCGCTATCTCGAGACGAAGCGGACCAAGATGGGGCACCTGCTCTGATGTCGAAACACGCTCCGTCTCGTCCGCGCGCCTCCGGGCGCAAACAGCATTTCGCGATCGTCGCGAGTTTGTTCAACCGGCTCTATGTCCAGGGCCTCGTTGACCACGCCGTGGCTGAACTGCGCGCGCTGTCGCCGTCGGCCGATATCTCGATTCATCAGGTCCCGGGTGCATTTGAAATCCCGGTCGTCGTCCGCGAGATCGCGCTGAAGAAAAATGCGCAGGCGATCCTCGCTCTCGGCGTAATTCTCCAGGGAAAAACGAGTCACGCCCAGAATTTGGCGCGCTCGGTGACCGATGCGCTGCAGCAGATCGCGATCGAGCACGGAGTGCCGGTGATCAACGCGGTCCTGAGCCTGGAGACCGAGGAACAAGCGCGCGAGCGTTGCCTGGATCCCGAGATCAATCGCGGCACGGAAGCGGCGCGCGCCGCAGTTTCGATGGGCGAAGTGC
>JALYIN010000023.1 GCA_030775765.1 Verrucomicrobiota bacterium | reverse complement strand
GCCGCAGCCCGGTCCGTGGTCATGCGAGCCGACGGAACCGACTGAAGGACCGGTCGAGCCGCCGGGAACGTGCACACCGTAACCCCCGGAAATCACGCGTCGCACGGCTTCACCCGTTTTCGGGTCTACCCGGAGCGGTTCATCCTTCATGCTTTGTTTCAGCTCGAATCGCCGAATCGGTTTCGAGGTGTCCGTCGTTTCGTAAACGTAGATCGGCACTCCTAACCTTACTCCGCCGCGTGCCGCCGCGCAGGTTCTTTCGGCTCCGCCTTTTGTTCCGCCGGTCTTTGATCGGATTCCATCCACTCGGTGTGAAACACGCCGGGCTTGTCGACGCGCTCGTAGGTATGCGCCCCAAAGAAATCGCGCTGGGCTTGGAGCAGGTTCGAGGGCAATCGCGCGGAGCGATAGCTGTCGAAGTAGCCAAGGGACGCGCTGAATGCTGGGACGGCGACGCCGTGAGTGACCGCAGTAGCGACGGCAACGCGCCAGTTGTCCTGCGTGCGGCCGATGATGTCGGTGAAATATTGGTCGAGGAGCAAATTGTGCAGCTTTGGATCGCGCTCGTAGGCTTCCTTGATCCGATTCAGGAATTTCGCGCGGATAATGCAACCGCCGCGCCAGATCGTGGCGATGTCGCCGAAGTTCAGGTCCCAGTGCGAACCGATGCTGGCCGCGCCCAGCAATTCCATTCCCTGCGCGTAGGAAACGATTTTCGAGGCGTAAAGCGCGTCACGCACCGCCGTGATCAGAGCGTTCCGATCGCCTGTGAACTTCGGCACTTTCGGCTGCGGCAATATCTTCGAGGCTGCGACGCGTTCATCTTTCCGCGATGAAATCACGCGCGCTTCCACCGCCGCGTTGATTGTCGAGATAACGACCGATTGGCTGAGTGCCGACTGCAACGTCCAAAGCCCGGTTCCTTTCTGCCCAGCCTTGTCGAGGATCACATCGACGAGTGGTTTGCCTGTATCGGGGTCGATCTTCTGGAAAATCTGCGACGTGATCTGGATGAGGTAACTGTCGAGATCGCCTTTGTTCCATTCAGTGAACGTGTCGGCTAATTCGTTGGCACCGAGACCCGCGACATCTTTCAAAATCGCGTAGGCTTCGCAGATCAACTGCATATCGCCGTACTCGATGCCGTTGTGGACCATCTTCACGTAATGGCCGGCGCCGTCGGGTCCCATGTAACGGCAGCATGGTTCGCCATCCACTTGCGCCGCGATCTTGCGGAAGATCGGAGCGATGATTTCCCAGGATTCGCGCGGGCCGCCTGGCATAAGTGAGGGGCCTTTGAGCGCGCCTTCTTCGCCGCCCGACACACCGCAACCGACAAAGTGGAGACCGCGGCCTTCCAAATCTTTGCAGCGCCGTTGCGTGTCGGTGAAGAGCGAGTTACCGCCGTCGATGATCACGTCGCCTTTTTCCAAAAGCGGTGCGAGCTGGCCGATCACGGCGTCCACCGGCGCCCCGGCTTTCACCATGATCATCGCCTTGCGCGGACGTTTCAGGAGGCCGACAAATTCTTCCATCGTCCGCGCCGGCTGAATGTTTTTACCCTTCGCTTTTCCAGCGGCGACCTTCTCGGTCACTTCCCAGGTGCGATTAAACACACCGACCGTGAAACCTTTCGACTCCATGTTGAGGACGAGGTTCTCGCCCATGACCGCGAGGCCGATCAGTCCGATATCACATTGATTCGTGCTCATTTTAGTATCTCCTTGATCACGCCGGGGTCGGCGGTGGCTTCGACTCTATCCGGTCCAATTAGAGCATGGCAATTTCTGTTTGCGAAGTTTCACTTACTGAGTCGGCGCTTCTCCTGCCCGAGACAAGCGGCGATCCGCAGGCCGGCGCGGTGGTGGTTTTTTGGGGCGCGGTTCGAGCGACAGAGGAGGGCCGTGAGATCACGGGCATTCAATACGAAGCGCACCTCCCCATGGCGGAACATCAAATGCAGTTGGTGGCAGAGGACGCGGCGAAGAAGTTTGACGTGCGAAGAATTTTCGTCCGGCATCGGATCGGGTTTGTTCCGGCGACGGAACCATCGGTGGTAGTGCGGGTGGCGAGCGGACATCGCGGCGCGGCTTTCGAGGCCAGTCAATGGATCATGGATGAACTGAAACGCGTGGTGCCGATTTGGAAACACCCGGTGTTCAAAGATGGAAGCGCCCTTTCGCCGCAACCGACCAGGCAAACTTCCGACCCACACGCATGAACTGGGCGAACCGTCTCACCATCAGCCGGCTCGTCCTGACGGTATTGTTCGTGGCGATGCTGAACTTGAGCTGGAGCTACGCGCGCACCACCGCTTTTGTTCTGTTCCTCATCGCCGGCCTGACCGATTTCGTCGATGGCGAGATCGCGCGGCGTTACGGAGAGGTCACGAATTTCGGCAAGCTCATGGACCCGCTCGTGGACAAGATCATGATGGCGGCGGCTTTCATTTCGCTGGTGCCGATGGGCGCGATCCCGGCCTGGGCGGCGACGACCGTGGTGGGGCGCGAGTTTCTGATTACCGGCCTGCGTTTGATGGCGAGCGCGCGTGGGCAAGTCCTGCCCGCGGAGCGCTTGGGCAAGCACAAGACCTCGTGGCAAATCATCACCGTGATTTTTTTCCTTGGCCTCCTGTCGGCGCGAGAACTTCATTACGGTGACGCCGAAAGCGGCTGGTGGTACCGCTCCTGGTACCAAGTCGGGCCCGTGCTGGTCTGGATCACCGTCGCGCTGACGGTTTATTCCGGATTGCGTTACGCCTGGCGCCATCGCGCCGTCATCGCGCCGTACCATTAGCCGGTCGATACTGTAGCGGGGATGATGGTCCCGACCCTCTTTGTCCCTGAAAAAGTTCGCAGCGGGCGGAACAAATTGTGCTTTTCAGAGTGTCCAAAGCAGCAGCCCTGGAACGCCGCTGGATTGGGAAAACACGATATGGCCGTCGCTCCCGAACATTACCGCGCTGCTCGCCTCGCCATTCCGCAGCTTCCTTTGGCTGCGATCCTCGGTTTCGCCCTTTTCGGAGTGGGCGGCTCGGTTTTCCTGGCCTACTCCAGTTTTAGCCATGCGGAGGGGAAGCGGGCCGTCCCCGTAGCGAATGACGTGCGCGTCTATTCGGCGCGTGCGGTGCCTTTTGATCCTCGCCGGGAAGATGCGGCGCAACGCGCGGCCTCCATCACCCGAGCGTTGACCGCTACCCAGACCGAAGGTCACCGCGCCGAAGCAATGGAAGAACAGGGCGCGGCGCCTGTCTCCCAGCGGGCGTTATTCGCCGGCGCGAATCGCGAGCTACGAGCTTTCCACGGATTCTCAAATTTCGCCGGTGCAAACAGTTTTCTCGCGTTCACCGGCACCTCGTTTGGAATCAGCGCTCAGACCGCGCCCTCCGGGTTTGTCGCAGCTGACGCGGAAACGATCTCGGCGGCTCCTGTTCCGGAAGCGTCCACCTGGCTGTGTGGTGGCGCGCTCGTCGTTCTCGTGGCCGCGCGCGGCGTGCACGCCGGGTGGCATCGCAAGCGGCGGCGCACAGATCAGAGTCAGCGGGTGAAGGGAATCGAACCTTTTGAAAGTTGGGTCAAAATTGCGGGAATCCGCGTGGAACTGGCTATTGATGAGCATTTTAATGTAAATAGGACGAAGACACATTTTTGCAAAGTTTCGCGATGTTTACGCAAAATTTTGTCATGTTTTGTCACGTAAAACGCAATGGCCGACAGTTGCAGAATCTGCGCACCGACCTCGGCGGATCCCGCAACGCGGGTGGAGAAAGCAGCACTTCGGATTTGACCTTTGTCAGTCTATTCCTGACGGAGTTTATGCCAATTGCCGCAACGAATCCCTGAAGTTGCGTTGCTCTTTTGTCGTGTGCGGTTAAACGGGAAAAAGCCTAAAGATCAGGCGTATCCGAGGGAAATTAAGACCTTGGGAGATGCAGTTCGGAAAATGCGGCTGGATTTGGGACTACGACAAAAGGATGTGGCGAAGCTACTCGGATGCGATAAAACGAGTATCCTTAAT
>JALYIN010000022.1 GCA_030775765.1 Verrucomicrobiota bacterium | reverse complement strand
GTGATGGAGCACACGTCCAAGGACGGCAGCCCGAAGATTCTGAAAGAATGCACGCTGCCGATCACCGGCCTCGGCGTTGTGAATCTCATCATCACCGACCTATGCGTGTTCGAGGTAAAACGAGGTGGTGGCCTCGTCCTCACCGAGTTGCATCCAGACGTTACGGAAGACGTCATCCGCGCCAAGACCGGCGCGCCCTTCGAGGTCGCCCTGAAGAATGAAGGCAACTCAGACTCTAGTTCTGAAAATAGAGATGATAATGCCTGACACAGCCGGGATTAAACTGCCGGCGGCAGTGCGGACAGACTGAGTTGCTATCGAGATACTCGCGGACCGTTAGCTGATACCCGCAGCCGCCGCAGAAGATGGCGTGGGTATCGAATTCTTCCTTTGACCAAACTTCCGCGGCGTGTCCGGCGAGATCGGCGTGGCATTGGTGGCACGGGAACCATTTTCCGCAGCACTTGAACTTGATCGCGATGATGTCGTGCTCGTGGTGGTAATGGGCGCACCGGGTTTGCCCGTCTACGTCCACGCCGATGACGGTTGTGCCATGAACAACCGCGTTCATCTCGCGCGCTCGCGCGGGCAGAGGAGCACCAGGACCGACGCGATCGTCCAGCAAGCAATCATGAAGATAAAGCCGGCGCGGAAAGAGCCGGTGCGCTGGCTCAGCTCGCCAATGATTTTAGGGCCGAAAAATCCGCCAATGCTGGCTGTGCAATTTATAAAACCCACCGCCGCGGCGGCCGCGGACGACGAAAGAAATGAACTCGGCAGGGCCCAGAACGATGGCAGATAGGAGATCGTTCCGAAGACAACCAGAGAAAACACCGCCACCAGCATCGCGTTGGAAGGCGGGAGAAAGAACCACGCGCTCAAGGCCAGCGCCGCGGTCGATTGCGGGATGGCAAAATGCCAGCGGCGCTCGCGCGTCCGGTCGGAATTCCAACCAAGCAGGAGCATTCCGATTAGGCCTGCGAGAAATGGGAGCGCGCCGATCCAGCCCACCCGTTGCGTACTCCAGCCGGTCATCCTCTGAAGCATTGTCGGCATCCAAAACCAAAAGGCGTAGCCGCCGGTATAGGTGAAGAACAGGCCGACCGTGAGAAACAACACGGGCGGATGCCGGAGCGCCTGCCAAATCGTGACGTGATCCAGGTCTGCTTTGGCGCGGCGTTCTTCGGCAAGATGATCACCCAGCCAATCGCGCTCGTCAGACCGCAGCCATCGCGCTTCGCCGGGCCGGTCGGGCAGCACGAACAGCGTCGCAATTCCCAATACGATTGCCGGCACGCCTTCCAACAGGAAAAGCCAGCGCCAGCCCGGAATGCCGACCCATTGAAGACCGAGGATGGAGCCCGCAAGAGGGCCACCGAAGATGTAAGCAATCGGAATCGCGGACATAAACAGCCCAACCGCCTTGGCTCGATCCCGATAAATGAACCAGCGAGAAAGATAGACGATGACGCCGGGGAAGAACCCGGCCTCGGCTGCACCGAGGAGAAAGCGCGCGCCATAAAGTTCCAGCGGACTTCGCACAAGACCTGTGAGGACCGTCAATGCGCCCCACGTAATCAAAGTTATCGCCAGCAGCAGCCTCGCGCTCCAGCGTTCCACCAACAGCGCCCCGGGAATTTGCAGCGCGAAATAGCCGATAAAGAAAATTCCGCTCGCCGTGCCAAAGACAGAATCGGTCAGCCCCAGCTCGCCTTTCATCCCGAGCGTCGCGTAGGCGATATTCGTGCGATCGAGATAGTTCGCGACGTAGAGGAGGAAAAGAAACGGCAGCAGGCGCCACCCAATCTTACTTCGCGCGCTTTCGCCAGCAGTTGTCTCTGCAAAATCCATGGCCGGGCGGCAGCATAGCGGCCGGTGAAACGCCCACCAATCCGAATCGATGGCGCGAACGTCGAACCCGCCTCATAGTCTGGAAATGAAACTCTCGATTCCGTTCGTCCGCCGGCTCGCCACCACAATCGTTTTCGTCGTGGGTTTGGGCGGCGTGGCTCACGCAGCTGATTCGACTGGCTGGGCGGGCCAATATACCGCCAAGAAATTTCTCGGCGGCCGCGCCGTATTTCAACTCACCATCGAGCAATCCGGGAGCGCGATGCAGGTGAGCTTCGATGCCGCCTGGGTCGATGCTCACGGCGCCGCCCCCGAAGCCGAAGGACCAGCGACCCTCTCCGGCGACACGCTGACCTTCAAGTTCAAAGACACGTTCGACAATTCGGGGACCGGCACTATCACCCGCGCCGGCAATGACATCATCGTCTCCATCAATCCCACGCACGTCGTCGAGCCGCGCTGTCTCGGCTTCTACGGCAAGAACATGCGGCTGAAGCGCGTGGTAGCGAAGAAGTAGCGGTTGCGGATCGCTACACCATCGGCCGGAAGCGGCCGACGACTTCCTGCAAGCGGCCGGAGATTTGGCCTAACGAGCAGACTTCAACGGCCTCCATCAACGCGGGGAAGCAATTCTCATTCGTCTCCGCGACGGCGGCGAGTTTGTCCAACGCCTTCGCCGCTTTCGACGCATTCTTCTTCTTGAACTTAGTCAGGCGATCGACCTGGAGCTGCTGCTTCGCGCGCGATGTCCGAACGAGTTCTACTTCGGGCATCTCCTCCGCGCCATCGCGGTATTTGTTCAGCGCGATGATCGGTCGGGTGCCGTCGTAGATTTGCTGCTCGTAGCGATGCGCCGCATTCTGAATCTGGCTACGCTGATAACGATTTTCGACCGCGCCCATGACCCCGCCGAGCCGCTCGATCTCGCGGAACTCCTCCAGGATTGCTGCCTCCACCGCGCGCTCGACTGCCTTCATTCCCGGCGAACCACTCAGCATGTTCATGGTGTGTTTGAAGATGCCTGATTCGTCGAGCAGGATGGCCTGCCCGTGCGCAGAGAGACGGATCCATTCTTCGCTCGGCGTCGTGAACGGCTCGTCGGCGCTGTTCGAATGACACGAGTTCGTGCCATTCATGTAGGCGAGCATCAATTCCGCCGCCGTCCTCGTCAGGTTGTTGCGAAACTCAGCAGCTATGAGTGAACGTCCGCTCGTCTGGGTATGGACCTTGAACATCTGCGCACGCGCTCCAGCGCCGAACGCATCCCGCATTCCGATCGCCCAAATGCGGCGCGACACGCGCGTGAGTGCGATGTATTCCACGTCGAGTCCGCAATCGAGAAAGAAGGAGAGGCGCGGGCCGAATTCATCCGCGGACATGCCACGGTTCGCCATCATTTCCGCGTAGGCGAATCCGTTCGAGAGCGTGTAAGCCGCCTGCTGGACCGGCGTCGAGCCGGCTTCGCCGATGTGATAACCGCTGATCGAAACCGGATACCAACGCGGCATGTTGCGCGTGGTCCATTCCATCATGTCGGCCAGGAAACGGAGCGAGGCCTCGACCGGAAAGATGGTCTCGTTCTGCGCCTGGACTTCCTTGAAAATGTCGGCCTGAATCGTGCCACGAAGTTTTGAGACAACGCCGGGACCGAAACGGCGTTTGGCTGCCGCGATATACATCGCCATGATGATCGGCGCCGGCCCGCTGATCGTCATCGACGCGGAGAAACTGGGCGCGCCCATATCGAAGCCCGCATAGAGCCGCTCCATGTCCTCGACCGTATCGACCGCCACCCCGCCCTCGCCGATTTTCCCAAAAACGCCGTCTGCGTCGGAGTCGATGCCGTAAAGGGTGGGTCCGTCGAACGCCGTGCTCAGCCGCTTCGAGCGTTGGTGCGCGCCGAGATAATGGAAACGTTTGTTCGTGTCGTCGGGCAAACCCATCCCAGAAAAAAGGCGCGTGGGCTCTTCCGTTTCCTGCAATTTCGCGACAGCCATCTTCCCGTTTTTTCCATGCCCATTCTTCCCGTTCTTCCCGTTCTTCGCGTAGCTGCCGATCTCGACGGCCGGTTCCTGAAGCGGCTCGAGATACATCTCCTTGTAAGCGCCGTTCAGATAGGGGAACTCGCCCGGCAACCCGTCGCCTAACAAGTAACGCGCGATCTCCCCCGGCTCATCGATCTCCGGCAAGGCCAGGCGCGGCAATTCTAATCCAGTCGGCGCCCTGCCGACTTTGATGCTGCGCTTGATCTCGTCCCAGCGATCCAGCATCTGCTTCCCAAATTTCTTGTCGGTCCGCGCCCGCTTCACCTCGTCGAGCACGTGTTGGTTGTATTTCTCTACCGCTTCAATAACGCGTCCTAGTTTGCTCATTTCCTTTTCCTCTCCGGTTTGCGCATCAGCAGGTCGCACAATTTATCCACGCCCCGATCGCGATGACGCTTTGCCACCGTCGAGATTAACTTCTGCTCGCGCCCGCTTCCTTCAAGTCGCCTTTCGATCTCGCTCATCGCCGTCCTGGCCCGGTCGAGATCGCTCTTGTTCACGACCACGATGTCGGCGAGATCGAGCATGACAATTTTCTGCAACTGCAAGCGCGCGCCGTAATCGGGATTCATCACCAGCACGGTTTGATCGACCAGTTTGCTTTGAAACGGCATCGCTTCCTGGCCCGTGCCCACCGTTTCGATGATGACGTAATTGAAATCGCTTTGGGCGAGCAGACGCAGACAATCTTCGGTCGCGGGCGATAACCCGCCGGCCTGCCCGCGCGTCGCCATGCTGCGCATGAAAACACGATCGTCCTGCGAATTGATCATGGTGGCGCGATCGCCGAGCAGGGCCCCTGACCCGACAACGCTCGGGTCGTGAGAAAGAATGGCGATCCGCGCTTTTGGTTCGCGATGGAGCAAACGCAGAATTAGCTCGTCGATGAGCGTCGTCTTGCCCGCTCCGCCCGGTCCGGTAAAACCAATCACGCGCGTGCCGAGCGACTTCTTCGTTTTGTCGGCCGCCGATTTCTTCGGCCGTTTTCCCTTCGCATCACTGTCTTCTATTGCGGTTAACTGGCGCGCGAGTCTCATCTCCGCCGCCATTCCCGCGGGGCGCTTGCCCGCTCTGCCATAGCGATCCCGCACCCACTGCGTCATGTCGGTTAGGGACGTCCCCGCGAAAAAAATCTTATCGACGCCGCGCTTTTGCATCACGTGTTGATCGTCATGCGTGATCGTCCCGCCGCCGCCGCCGAAAACTTTGATGTCAGCCGCGCCGCGCTTCTTCAATTGCCGGACGACTTCGGCAAAAAACTCGACGTGCCCGCCGTTGTAGCTCGAGATCCCGATCGCCCGCACGTCCTCCTGGATCGCGGCCCGGACGATATCCTCGGCGTAGCGGTGATATCCGAGATAAACCACCTCGATCCCGTGCCGGATGAACTCGAGGTTGATCGTGTTGATCGCGCTATCGTGCCCGTCGCAAATCGGAACGGCGGTGAGAACACGAATCGGCGCTGGCATGAGCGCAGAATTTAGCGGCTATCTCTTGTCGGGCAACGCGTTTCCAGCCTAACCTCGCGGAATGCGCGGGGTTCGAGCAATTGCCATTACCGGTCTCATCGTCGGCGCGATGGACATTACCTGCGATCGTTATCACCCTGGCGCGGGGCGGAACCATCATGCAGCTGATGCAATTCATCGCGAGCGGACTGCTCGGGAAGCAGGCCTTCCAAGGCGGTCTCCCCATCGCCGCGTTAGGTTTGGCGCTGCACTTCGTGATCGCATTCGGCTTGGTGACGGTCTTTTATTTCGCCAGCCGAAAGCTCGCTTTCCTACGGCAGCAACCGGTGCCTTCGGGAATAATCTATGGCTTGGTGGTTTTCGCGGTCATGAATCTGATCGTTCTCCCGTTATCGGCCGCGGCGCCGCGCCACTCTCGTTCGGGTGACGTGATCCAACTCGCTATTCATATGTTTGTGATTGGTCTGCCTACTTCATTCCTTCTCCGTCGATTCTCCTATGACTGAACCTCTCGATTTTTCCAGCAAGGTCGTGCTCGTCACCGGCAGCTCGCGTGGACTGGGCGCTGAAATGATCAAGGCGTTCGGGGCGCGCGGTGCCCAAGCCGTGGTGAACTACATCCCCGATGCCGCCGGCCAGAACAAAGCGGACGCTGATACCGTCGCGAACCAACTGAAAAATCCGCTGGTGATCGATTGCGATGTCACCCAACCGGACCAGGTCGAAGCGATGATGAAAACCATCGGGGAGAAATTCGGCGGGCTTGATATCCTTATCAATAATTCCGGGATCATCCGTGATCGCACGATCAAGAAACTGACGCTCGAGGAATTCGAAAGCGTTGTGCGCGTCAATCTCGCCGGCACCTTCAACGTCACGCAAAAAGCCGCCGCCATTCTCCGGCAAAACGGCCGGATTGTGAACCTCTCTTCGGTCAGCGGCCAGATGGGACTGTTCGGCCAGGCGAATTATTCGTCGAGCAAAGCCGCCATAATCGCCCTGACGAAAGTTTCCGCGCGGGAGTTAGCCCGGCAGAACATCACCGTGAACGCAATCGCCCCCGGATTCATCGACGTCGGCATGAGCAAAGGAATGCCGGACGAAGTGACGGCGAATTTCATCAAACAAATTCCACTCGGCCGGCTCGGCGACGCCGAGAATATCGTCGATGCCGCCCTGTTTCTCTGCTCGCCGATGGCCAGCTACATCACCGGACACGTGTTGAACGTAAACGGTGGTTTTTACATGGGGTGATTAGTCGCTCTCTGCCTGAACTGATTGTCGCGCTGACGATGGTCGCCAACGCATGCGCGTTCGCGGCTCAGCCCATTTCGGAAGACCGCGAGCTCAAGGAAGTCGATCTCAGTGCGTGGGATTGTCGGGACCATCCGGAAGGAAGGGCGACAACCCGCGACGGAGTCGAGCGCAACAAACTGAAGAACCGCTCCGTGATCGACCTGGCCGGCCTTCAGCTCCCGCAGTTCGATACCCGGTCGTTTCTTCGGAAATTCGCCCCGCTAGAAGCGAAGATGAAAGGCATGCGCCGGAAAGATTTGAAGTCGGCGCTACGACCGCAGCTCGATCCGCTGGAAAAGAAGATCGTTTCCTTCACTGGCTATCTGGTTCTGGCCTACGCGGGTCCGCCTGAATCCACAAACTGCGGCAACACTGATTTTCACGACTGGCACCTCGAACTATTCGAGAAGCCGCTCGACCACGCTCCGCGAATCGGCGACCCGACGCCGATTATTTGTGAAATCACGCCGCGAACCCAGAACGCCATCTTCCGCGAGAACATCCGGATGCAAGCGCTGGCGGGGTTCATCCGCGCGCCGGATCTAACTATCGAACCGACAGGGCACGCCGCGCGAAAAGTTCGCCTGACGGGATATCTGTTATGGGACGACGAGCACAATGGCAGCGCCGACGTCGGCAAAACCATTCGTTCCTACGGAGCGAATAAGTATCATCACCCCTGGCGCTCTACAGCGTGGGAGATTCATCCCGTGATTAAGATCGAGGCGCTCGACGCACCGCCGGTTTCGCCAGTCAATCCCGCATCTGTATCGCCTTCTTCCACGGCTGCAATTGATTCAGCGACGCCAGTCCCCGCTCCACCGCGTCACCGCCCCCGCCCGACTATTCGTCCGTGGTTTTGATGCTGATATTCTTAATGGTAATTTCCCTGGCCTTTTCCGGCGCGGCGCGCTTGCCATCCTTCGGCGCACTAACGGGAACAATCGTCACCGCCAGATTGTTGGGGTCGTAGTTCCCGGCTTTCTTTGCGGTGGCCAGAACATCGGTGATATCGAAGGTCTCGGTGCGATCCCCGTCCTTGTGTGCGTGATGTCCCTCGGGTGACTCAAAGAAGGCCAGCGTCCCGACATACTGCGGGGCGTCCCCGGCTTTGGCATCCGCGTTCGGGAGGTTGAAATAGACTTTGTAAAGATGCTTGGGCGGTTCGGTGAACTCGATGCCCTCAAGGCTGAGCAGAATCTTTTTCTTCGTCTTCTTGTGATCCAAATCCTTGCGCAGCATGTTTTGCTCGGGCGCCACCGGCGCGGCCTTGATCTTCACGGTTTGCGGCTTGGCGGCGACGGCGATCGGCGTTGGGTCCGGGACGGTGGCGAGGGTGATGCGTGGCTGCAACGGTTCGTCGGTCTCCGACGGACTCGCGGATTCCGTCACTGTCGGCGAAGGTTCGGGAGTAGTGCCTGGAGAACTCCCCGGGCGTTGCTTTGGCTGGGGCTTTGGCGGCGGTGCTGGCGCGGGCGTGCTGCTGGTCACTGGGACTTGAAGATCGAGCCGATCATAAGTGTATCCAAGCTTCTTTGTGTCGAACATGTCGGCGACATTGTGCGTGACGGGTTGCCCGTTCACGCCAGGAAAGGTGAACGTTTCGCTGGTGAACGCGCCCGCCGGGTTGGTGTGGGGCCCGTTCTTGATCCAGACCTCCCAAATCCGATCGATGTTGCAATGATGCATCCAGAAGATCGGGTCTAGCGCTGCTGTTCTTGGGTCCCCCATCAGGCCGCCGATATCCACATGGACAGTGTTGTGCGGGTTTTGCTCCATGCGCCCGCGTTTGGAAGAGGAGGCATTGACGGTCCCGCCCGGCACGATCGAGCCGCCAAAACCGCCGGCAATCATGTTCCCCGTGTACTTGGCCGCGCTAAAGGTCTTCTGGAGATCGCTCATTTCGAACCCGACCTCGTTGGCGTCACGGTTCGCTTCGAAGAGCGGGCTGGAAGTTTTTTTAAACGCGGCAGGGATTTTGCGCTGGCCCGGATCGAGATAATCCCAATACGGCAGCCGGAAATTCTTGTCGTTAATGGCGGCCTGTAATTGATGCTCGAGCTCGAGGACGTAGGCGCGGTGCCAGGCCACAAACCACCAATGGGCGTGGCGGCATTGGTCCCATTGAGGGTCCGTCGAGGAACCCATGACGCCGTGGATGTTGGCCCAATACGCCCAGCTCGTTTTGTCCGAGACGGAGCGCGATTTCATCTTCGCCACGGCGTCTGAAAGTTTTTTCAGTTTCGTGGCGCTGGTCGCGAAGACCTGGAAACGCTCGCGCGGAAGGACGGTAGTGAGCACCGGCGGGATAGTCGCCCCGGTGACCGGGGTGATCGACTGGACCGGCCCCGGCGTCGGATCCGCTCGAAGGAGCAAGGGCGTTCCAAAAGCAAACAGGAGCAGGGCCACGAGGGATGTTGGTGTTTTCATAGGGAGGGTTTGTTGGGGTTGGAGGCAATACTGAAACGACTCCGCGAATTTAGATAGTTCGCGCACAGATGGACAGAAAAAAGCAGACTTGTTTCGCGCATTCGTCCAGCTAGCCTGCACCTCCTGTGATGCGACTTCCGGGAGCCTGTTTCGCCGCTTGGCTTTTCCTGGCGGTCTCCGGTTCCGCCCAGGTTACCACCGCTCCGAAGCAGGGAATTCGGGAGAACGATCCGCGGGTTCATGCCCTAACGAATGCCCGCATCGTCACCGCGCCGGGCAAGACGATCGAGAAAGGGACGGTGCTAATCCGTGACGGTTTGATCGTGGAGGTGGGGGCCGACGTGAAGGTGCCGGCGGAAGCACGGGTCTGGGACCTGACAGGCAAAACGATCTATCCGGGGTTTATCGATGCCTACAGCCGGTTGGATTTGCCGGAGACGCTCAAACCAGAACCAGTGCGCAGCGACGTCGACCCGGATGATCCGAACGCGAAGCCGAGAGAGATTCCGCGGGAAAGCGCCAAGGGAACGCGCTCGTGGAATCCGCGTGTCACTCCGGAACGAAAGGCGGCCGATTATCTAAATGTGGACAAGAAAGGCACGAAGGCGCTCCGCGATCTCGGGTTCGCCAGCGCGTTGATCGTGCCCGGTCGCGGCGTTTTTCATGGCTCAAGCACGCTGATCAATCTCCAGGAAGCGGATGTCGACACGATGGTGGTGGCGCCTGTCGTGGCCCAGCATATCGGGTTCGATTTCGATCGGGACGGCCGCGACGGGGATCGCGGTTATCCGAACTCGCTGATGGGCGCGATTGCGTTGATCCGGCAGAGTTTCGTCGATGCCGCGTGGTATCAGGCGGCGCAAGACGCCTACCGGAAAAATCCGGCAACAACTGAGCGGCCGGAAACGAATGCGAGCCTCGCCGCGCTCGCGGAGCAGATGCAACGGAGTCCGGCGGTCTTCGAAACGGAAGACGAGCTCGATCTTTTGCGCGCGTTGCGCATCGCGGACGAGTTCAAGTTGAAGCCGATTCTCCTCGGCAACGGATACGAATACCGCGTTCGGAAAACGCTCGCCGAGAAAAAGCCGGCCATCATTTTGCCGCTCGATTTTCCAAAGCCGCCGGAAATCGAACGGCCGGAACAGGCGTTGGAAGTGGAACTGGATGAACTCCAGCACTGGGACCGCGCACCGAGCAACCCGGCGCGGCTGGCGGAAGCCGGAATTTCGTTCGCATTCACGACGCAGAAGCTGGAGAAACCGGAAAAGGAATTCTGGCCGCGAGTGCGGCTCGCGGTGCTACGCGGCCTGAGCAAGGACGAGGCGCTGGCGGCGTTGACAATTACGCCGGCGGAAATGTTTGGCGTCGCGGAACGACTGGGATCGATTGCGCCGGGCCGGATGGCGAACCTCGTGATCGCGAGTGGAGACCTTTTCGCGGATGAAGCGCGTGTGCTGACTACGTGGGTCGACGGTCACTATTACGACACCGACCAGGCGCAGGAGCGCGATGTCCGCGGGACTTGGGAGTTGGTTGCGGAAGGCAAGACGTTGCCGCTCGTCATCGAGGGAAAACTCGAGAAACCGGACGTGAAGCTGGCGGGAGAAAGGGCAACCGTCTCGGTAAAGGAGGACGCCGTCTTGCTGATCGCGCCCGCGAAGTTATTCGATAAAGGTGAGGGCTCGGTTCGCCTGAGCGGACAGATTACCGGCGAAACAATTTCCGGGACCGGCGATGGGCCCGCTACCCCTCATCTTCGGTGGAATGCGAAGCGCACGGCCGGGTTCACAGCGACGAAGAAGCCGGACGAGAAACCATCTCCGCTCGATAAACCGCTCGACTTCCCGGAGACCTATCCGGCAGGAGCATTCGGCCGCGCGGCGCCGCCCGACCAGCCGAAGAGCGTGCTGATTCAAGGCGCGACGATCTGGACTTCTGGTCCGCAAGGAACGCTGCAAAACGCCGATCTCCTCGTGACGGCCGGCAAAATTACGGCCGTCGGACCCGGGCTGAAGGCTCCCGGCGGCGCGGCGACCGTCGACGGCAAAGGAATGCACGTCACCCCGGGAATCATCGATTGCCATTCGCACACCGCAATTAGCCGAGGGGTGAACGAATCGAGCCACGCGGTGACGTGCGAAGTGCGGATCGGCGACGTGATCGACGCGACCGATATCGGGCTTTATCGCGAGCTGGCCGGCGGCGTAACGACCGCGAATGTCCTGCACGGTTCGGCGAATCCGATGGGCGGCCAGAACCAGGTCATCAAATTCCGTTGGGGCGGGTTGCCGGAAGAATTGAAGTTCGCGGACTCGATGCCGGGAGTGAAGTTCGCGCTCGGCGAGAACGTGAAGCAGGCGAACTGGGGCGACAAATTCAAGTCGCGTTATCCACAGACCCGGATGGGCGTCGAACAAATCATGCGCGACCGTTTTCGCGCCGCGCAGGAGTACGACGCTGCATTGAAAAAGAAAGAGGGACTGCCGGTGCGGCGTGATCTTCAACTGGAAGCGATCTCGGAAATCCAGAGCGGCAAACGATTGATCCATTGCCATTCCTACCGGCAGGACGAAATCCTCGCGTTCCTGAGCGTGGCGCGAGAGTTCAAGATCAAGGTCGGAACGCTCCAGCACATTCTCGAGGGCTACAAAGTCGCCGATGTGATGGCGAAGGACGGCGTGGGCGGCTCCACGTTTGCGGACTGGTGGGGCTACAAGTTCGAGGTTTACGACGCCATCCCCGATAACGCCGCGATGATGAATGGCCAGGGGGTCATCACATCCGTGAATTCCGACAGCGCCGATCTCGCGCGCCGCCTGAACACGGAAGCCGCGAAGTCGATGAAGTATGGCGGCCTGACGCCGGAGGACGCGTTAAAGCTGGTGACGATCAATTCGGCGAAGCAGCTGCGCATCGACGCGAAGACGGGCTCGTTGGAAAACGGGAAGGATGCGGATTTCGTGATCTGGAGCGGGAACCCTCTCTCGAATTACACGCACGTCGAGCAGACTTGGATCGATGGCCGGAAATATTTCGATCGCGCGGAAGATACCGAAGGCCGGAAGGCTTTCGCTGTGCAACGCGAAGCGCTCGTCCAGAAAGCGCTGACGGAACGGTTGAAGGAAATTGGTCCGGGCAAGGACGGCGACTCGGACAGGAAGGACGACAAAGAGCCGCCGAAACTTTCGGCGCGGGAACAGCACCGGGCGCGGGAGCTCGCACCCATCTACGGCAACGGAGAAGACAAGCACACCTGCATGGAGGACGCATCCGAATGAAGCGCCTGCTTTCCGGAATCGGTGCTGCGCTTTACCTGGCGGCGAACGCCCATGCCTCCGACGCGATCCCCGCGCCCGCGCAGGCGAAAGCGATCGCGATCAAAGGGGCGACCATTCATCCGGTCAGCAGCCCCGACATTCCATCCGGAACCATCGTTTTCGACAACGGGAAGATCACGGCGATCGGAGCGGACGCAGCCATTCCATCGGGCGCGGATGTCATCGATGGAACGGGGAAACATATTTACCCCGGGCTTATTAACGCCAACACGGTGCTCGGCCTGGTCGAGATCGGGGCGGTGCGCGCGACTGTGGACGTGGAGGAAGCGGGCGCGATCAATCCCAACGTGCGCAGCATCACGAGCGTCAATCCGGATAGCGAACTGATTCCTGTGGCGCGAAGTGCAGGAGTCCTGACCGCGCTCTCGGTGCCGGAGGGCGGAATTATTTCCGGTCAATCGGCCGTTCTGCGCCTCGATGGCTGGACGCCGGAGGAGATGACGGTGCTTTCACCCGCCGCGATGCATTTGCGCTGGCCGAACCTGACCATCGACCGGCGGCCGCGCGCGCGAAAATCAGTGAAGGACCAGCAGAAGGAAATCGAGAAAGCGCAGAAGCAGATTCGCGACTCTTTTCAAATCGCGCACTCTTATTGGCAAGCGCGAAAGAGCCCGGGGGCGGATTTCAAAACGGATCTGCGATGGGAGGCATTGATGCCGGTGTTCGACGGGAAGTTGCCGATTTTCGTTCATGCGAGCACGCTGGCGCAAATCCAGGCCGCCCTCGCCTGGGCGAAGGAAATGCAGCTCAAGATCGTGCTGGTGGACGGCGACGATGCCTGGCGCGTCGCCGCTCAATTGAAAGAGAGCGACACGCCCGTTGTCCTCGGTCCGGCCACGAGCCTGCCTCCGCGGCGCGATGACGATTACGACAGTGCGTGGAGCAGCGCGGCGAAATTGCAGAAAGCCGGAGTGCGTTTTTGCATAGCGTCGAACGGACGCGGCGCGGAGACGAACGAGCGCAACGTCGGTTACGAAGCCGGACTCGCTGCCGGTTATGGTTTGCCGAAGGAAGAAGCGCTGAAAGCGGTGACGATGTACCCGGCGCAAATCCTCGGCATATTCGATCGCTTGGGCTCACTCGAGACCGGCAAAGCCGCGACCTTGATGGTGACCAACGGCGATCCGCTCGATTTTCCGACGCAAGTTGAGGCCGCGTTCATCGACGGACGAAAAGTCGATCTGTCGAATCGGCAGACTCGATTACGCGACAAGTACCGGGAGAAGTACCGCCGCAAATAACCGAGCGCAGGCAAGAGACCTGTCTCTGATCTACTCCGCCGCGTGGACGATGTAGGTTCCGGCCTGTTTATCGTCTTCGAGTTTAAGCAGGCCGCGTTGCTGCGCTTCCAGAAGCAGTTCGTTGAAGGCCCGGAAACCGTAGGCGCGCTCATTAAAGCCGGGGTTCTGCCGCTTGATCGCCTGCTTCACGAGCGATCCGCGGATCGGGTATTCTTCGCCGCGCTCGGCGCGCAAGGCTTCCACCGTCTTCGTCAAAAGATCGAGCGCCCGGTCGACTGAAAGACTGTTGTCCTTGTCGCCCGAAACCGTTGAGGCGGGCGCGGGCCGTCGAACCGTCCGGCGGCTTTTCCCCTGTTCGCCGCGAACGAGATCGTCGTAGTAGATGAACTCATCGCAGTTGCTGATGAAGAGGTCGGAAGTCGATTTTTTCACGCCGACGCCGATGACGGTCTTGGCGTTTTCGCGGAGCTTGCTGACGAGCGGGGAAAAATCCGAATCGCCGCTGATGATCACAAACGTGTCGACGTGGCTTTTCGTGTAACAAAGGTCGAGCGCGTCCACGACCATCCGGATGTCCGCGGAATTCTTGCCGGACTGGCGGATGTGCGGGATCTCGATCAACTCGAAGGCCGCTTCATGCAGGCCGCGCTTGAAGGTCTTGTAGCGCTCGAAGTCGCAATACGCCTTCTTGACGACGATATGGCCTTTGAGCAGCAGCCGCTCGATCACTTTGCGAATCTCGAAGGGTGGAAACTGCGCGTCGTGCGCCCCGATGGCGATGTTTTCCAAATCGAGGAACACTGCCATGGTCGCGTCGGAATCGGGCGTGCTCATGGGCTAATGTAGCCGTCCTTGCTCGGTAATGCCAAGGCGGGGAACCGCGCTCCTAAATGGTTGCGGCTGTGGCATTGAGTCGGGATTGCCGGTACGGGAGCTGCTCTTTATCGGGCCATGCAACCAACCCACCAACCCCGAGGCTCCATAGTCAGACCCACGTTCAAGCGTGCCAGGTCTGAAGCGGCAAGCTGGTCCTCCACCCGCCACGCTATGTCGACTTATATCGCCGATGAAATTCGCGCCTATGCGACCATCCGCGACCTTGCGCTCGCCGAAGCCGAAAGAATCACCAACCGGTTGAATCTGGAGCGCGCGCGTATCGCGAATGACTTCGTCGAGAATTCGCTCAAACCCGCTCGGACGCCCTACGAAAGCCAGCATTTGCCGGACGGCGATGCGGCCCGCGAACGGCAGCGTTGCGAAGCCGTCAAGGTTCGGCTCTCGCTCCTCCGCGCACACCTCGCCGCCCTGTCCCGCGAGCAAGTCCAGGCGGCGTAATCCCGAACTGTTTCGTTTAGTCGCGGCCCCAGATCATGGCGACGCTCGTCGTCAGGCTGCCGCCCATGTTGAAGGTCAGGAACTTTTTCGCGCCGTTGATCTGCCGGGCGCCGGCTTGCTCGGTGAGCTGCTGGTAAGCTTCAAAAACCTGGCGCACACCGGTCGCCCCAACCGGGTGACCATCCCCGATCAGTCCGCCACCGGCGTTCACGGGGATTTCGAAATCGATCTTGCCGCTTACCTTCTCGTTCCGGACCTGCGGCAGCGCGGTCGCGCCGGTCATGGCGAGCTGCGCGCCTTTCCCCTGCTCCGCCAGGCCAAGAATTTCGTAGGCACAAATTTCCGTAATGGAGAAGCAATCGTGCACCTCCGCACCATGCATATCGCGCGGCTTCAGGTTTGCCATCCCGAAGGCTTTTTCCGCGGCTTTGCGGGCGGTGGAGAAAGTCGGCGCATCTTTTTTCTCGAGCGCGAGGTAGTCAGTCGCAAGACCGTAACCAAGTAGCCGGACGAGCTTCGACTTATCAATGCCGTGCTTGTCGAGATACTTGCCAGAGACGAGCACCAGCGCTGCGCTGCCATCGGTGATCTGCGAACAGTCGGACACTTTGAGCGGCGGAGCGACGCTCGGGTTCTTGTCGGAGACCTGCGACGCGCAGTCGTAAGTCAGGTCGGCGTCGCGCATTTGCGCGAGCGGATTGAGTTTCGCGTGGGCGTAATTCTTGTAGGCCACCCACGCGAGGTCCTGCTCGGAAGCGCCGTATTTATCGATGTAAATCTGCGCGATCTTCCCGAACAGTTTCGGAAACATGAAGTCGCCGTACCCCGGCTTTTCGATGTGATAATCCGCCGCCGCGCCGAGCACATCCGAGCCATCGAGGGACGACATGGTTTTCTGCTGTTCCGCGCCGACCACGAGCACGGCATCGTGAAATCCGCCCGCGATCCATTGCGCGCCGAGCGTAACCGAAAGCGCGCCCGAAGCGCAGGCCGCCTCCGTGTGCATGGTCGGGATCCCATGGAGTTTCGGATCGATCTCGGGCACGAACGCGCCGAGATGCAGTTGCTTCGTGAACTGGCCCGCGTTGAAATTTCCCACCGCCGCCGCCTCGATCTCCGCCGGGTCGATCTTCGCGTCCTCGATCGCCTTGCGCCCCGCTTCCGTGATTAGGTCGCGGATCGTTTTTCCTTCCTTCTTCAAGTTGCGCTTAAAGTCAGTCCGGCCGCCGCCGAGGATGTAAACAGGTTCCATAAGGTGCCGAATACTTACGCCAAACTTTCCACCCTGTCATCCTCTGGCGGGGACGACGCCACCGCCGGAATGGTCAGATAATTAATGGGACGCAACGACGGCGCGCCCTCCATATCGGGCAAAGCCATTCTCGCCACCAACGGGGTAGCGAGCAATGCGCTCCAAATTTTTTCTTGTCCGGTTTCGCCCCATTGAGAGATTGCGTTTGCGCGCTTGCTCGTCCTAACAAGTTGCCGCGCTGCCTCTTAGACGTTTCCGGCAATCTTCAAAATACACTTGTCGCGAACTTGCACCTGCATCGTTGCGCTTTTCGATCAATGAGTTCATCCAAAGTTGAAGAGTCGATGACGCACGATCGACCTTCGCCACAAAATGCTTTTGTAGGATGGGGATTCGGGCGTAAAATTGGGAAACTGATCGATAGACATTAATTCTTTCCCCGCAATGGAGCCCGAACGATGACACAGCCACAACCCTACGTCCCCACCGAACGCGAGCAGAGATTTCTCGAGAGCGTCGAAGAAGCCCGCTATGAGCGGGAAATTATCAGTGGGCTTGCCCCCTTCTTCAACGAGAAGGCGCCGGCGGACATGCTCGGCTTCTATTCCCAAGACGAGGTGACAAGGCTGAAGGCGCTCAAGGGCACCGATCGTGATGTTGAAGCCCGGATGCCCGTGAAGATCACGCGCCATTACTACGAGCTGGCCAGGACCAGCGCCGCGATTCAGCGCATCGTCAAAGCCGACCCCGCCGAGACACTGGATCTTGCGGGCTCGGAGGATCCCGGCAACCAGATGGACTACAGCCCCGTTGAGGGCCTGCTGCACAAGTACGAGATGGGACTCATGTACGTCATTTCGACTTGCTCAGCACATTGCCGCTTCTGCTATCGCGAAGAGTTGATCGCCCGCAAGCAGATCAAGCGAAAGGACGGCACCATCGCGAAGAAGGGTCTCGCGATGATCCCCGAAATCATCCCTTACATCAAACAGCACAACGCGGCCGTGGCAGCGAATGGCGGCGTGCACCCCGAAAGCGGACGCGAAAAGCTGCGCGAGATCCTGATGTCGGGCGGCGACGCCATGGTGCTGAACAACTCAAAGATCGCGGCCTGGCTCGGCGCGCTCGCCGAGGCCGGCGTCGAGTCGATCCGCATCGGCACTAAGGATATGGCGTTCTATCCCCAGCGCTTTGACCGCACCTTCCTGTCGATGCTCGATCGGTTCCACGAGACCTACCCGGAGGTCGGCCTGCACATGATGCTGCACTTCGAGCACCCCGACGAGTTCCTCGCCAAGGACGCGGAAGGGAACTACATCGAGGACGCGCAGGGTTTCAAACAATGGGTCCCCGCGACGGGCGAAGGGATGCGAGGCCTGGCCTCGCGCGGCTGGCTCACCGTGCAGAACCAGGCGCCGATCATGATGGGCATCAACGATGACGCGGACGCCCTCCGCATTCTGCAGCGCGAGTTCAAGCGCGCCGGCGGCGAGAACCACTACTTCTTCTGCGGGCGCGATATCGTCGCCTACAAGGCGTTCAACGTTCCGATCGAGACCGCGTGGAATATTCTCAACGAATCGCAAAAGGGGCTGTCGGGCGTCGAATCCCACGCGCGGCTTTCCATCACACATTACAAAGGCAAGACCGAAGTTGCGGCGGTCACCAACGAGGCGATCCCGGGACTCGCGGGCAGCGAGCATGGCGTTTTGATCTTCAAGATTCTTCGGAACGCCGGCAGCGCCCCCGATCGCGGCAAGGTCTGCATCGTCGGCCGCAACCCCGAGGCGCTCTGGTTCGACGACTACGAGGACCGCGTTCTGTTCGACGAGGCCGGGTTGTATCACTACGCGCGGGTGGCGAAACCCGGCCAGGCGCCGGGTCACGCCCCGGCTGCCGGACAGGCGCCGAGTGTCGGCGCTCTTCAAGCGGCTCTTGCATCCGCGTGATGATCGACAAGCGGGTGCCGAGCGCGGCCGAGGCTGTCGCCGACATTTTCGACGGCGCCACCATCATGTTCGGCGGTTTCGGCGAGGCGGGTAGTCCAATCGAGCTCATCCACGCGCTGATCGATCAGGGCGCCACGAATCTAACGATGATCAGCAACAACTGCGGCAGCGGCCAGGTCGGCCTCGCGGCGCTGCTCAAGGCGGGCCGCGTTTCCAAGGTCGTCTGTTCGTTTCCGCGCACCGCCAACTCGACCGTCTTCCC
>JALYIN010000021.1 GCA_030775765.1 Verrucomicrobiota bacterium | reverse complement strand
GGCTCCGGTTTACCGTCCTTCTCGGCCGAACGGGTGAAGACGAGATATTTTCCGTCCGGCGACCAGCGCGGCGAAGAATCGCGCTCGCCGGTGGTGAGACGATGCGGCATTTCATTACCAGAAGTTCCGACCATCCAGATCGAGGTGTTGTAGCCCTCCTTCTTCTCGTTCACCGTCACGCGCACGAATGCCACCCGGCCGCCGTCCGGCGAAACCTGGACGTCACCCACCCAGACAAAATCGAAGAGGTCTTTTTCGGTGATATTGCGTTTATCCGCCGCGGTAGCCGTGAGAGCCGCGGCCAGAATCGACAACGGGAAAATAAAATGGCGCAAGAGAAAGCGATGTTTCATGGAGCGGTCAATCTGCGCGGGACAGCCGATGCGGACAAGCTTTGTCTAGGAGCGCCGGCTGGCAGCCTGCGCTCCCTAGAAGAGGAATAGCGCTCCTACTTCTCGTTAGGCGTCATCTCCTGGTGCGTCATCGCGTGATCGCTCATGAGCGACGGCCGGATCCGGAGGAACACCTGGAACGAGACCGGAATATCCTCGCCGTAATAACGGTCGAGACTGCCGGGAACATCATTAACGGTAACTTGGCCGCCCAGCCCCACATCGATCCCGCCGCCGTGCGAAAGATCGCGCACGTAGCCGACCGTGTAGGCGTTGATCGGGAACACCCGCTCTTCGTCGATCGGATCGAGCACCAACTCATGACCGGGCTTCTCGACGTGTTCGAACCGCGCGTAAAACGTATCGCGTTGGCGTTGGTAGTTTGTCTCGACTAACACCGACTGCGTTTTCCCGTGACCGCCATCACGGTTTTGTCCCCACACCAGGGAGGTGGACCAATTCGCGTCCCGACCGAGCGGTCTATTATATATAAGAGACGCCGTCGTCCGGTTCCGGTTCGCCCGCGGCTCCGGCTCTTCCGGGCTGTGGATGTAGCCGTGGGAAACCTGGAGCGCGAGATTCTTCGCCGGGTTCCATGAGAGTCGTCCGCTGAACGAATCGAGCTTCGGCGAATCAAAATTGTAACGCTTCTCGTCCGGTTCGCGTCCCTTGAAAGTCGAGCCTTCGATCTTGAAATCGCGCCACACCAGACCCAGCGTCACGACCCCAAAGGTCACGTGGGTCGAGTCCTGCCAATGATGGCTGAGCGGCGCGTCCGGATTATCCATCGCCGAGAGCCGATGCATGAAGGCCGGCGGCCCGAGCGCCGGTTCGCCGGGATAACCGACATAGAGGTAGGCCGAGAAATCTTTGCCGAACCTCTGGGAGTAGCTCACCGAAATCTCATCGAACAGATCGTGCGGATGCTGCCGGTCGTGGAGCGCTTTCCCGTCCCACGTCTCCCCCGTTTGAAATAAAAGCGGATAACCGCGCCCGCCCTCCGTGAGCAGATCGAGGCTCATCATGCCGCGAAAACCGAGCTGCGCATTCTCACCGAACGGATGCGAATACATCCCCATGAACCAGTTCGGCCCGTCGATGCGATCGTCGCCCCGCCGCGTATTCGCGTTGACGTAGCGCGGGAAAATTCCGCCATGCAGCATCAGCATGTCGTCACCGAACATGAACATGCGCCCATACATCGGCGTCGAATCCGGCACCCAGCTTGAGCCCGAACTCTCGCGACTCATCGGCTCCGCGATGTTGAGCGACGAAGCCATCGTCATCTGGTGCGACCGCATGTCGTGACTCTCCGGCCGGTTCTCCGCCTTAAGCTTTCGCGCTTCGTGTTCGACGATGTCATGCCCCGATTTTTTCTTGCTCGTTTTCGGCGTCGGGCGCCTGGTCGCCGTAGCCTCCGAGGAGGAGGCTTTCTCCTCCGCCCTCACCGCCACGAGCGTCATCCCGCATTTCGGGCATTTTCCCGGCGCAGCCATCACCACTTCGGGATGCATTGGGCAGGTGTATTTTGGGCGGCCGTCCGCGATAATAGGTAACGCCCCAAGGATGAGGATCACTGCGGGAACAAGAAACGCCGGTTTCTTCATGGATTCCGTTTCCGCAGATTGTCCGATTGGCAATCAACCGCCAAACTATTAAGCAAAGATATGCCAGAGTCGCCGCTCGATTCCGAAACGCTCGAGTCGAATCTCGACACGACGTTGCGCGAATGGATCGAGCGCTATCAGCAGAAACTCGTTTTCGAGCACGTACGTTATCGCGGTGTTCCGACTTGGAAGAACGTGCTCGATCTCTGGATCTACCAGGAAATTATCTGGGAGAATGGGGTCGAGGTCGTGATCGAAATCGGGGCGAGGCACGGGGGCACTACGCTCTGGCTCTCCGATTTGCTGCGCAATTTTCGGGGCGAATCAGCCTGTATC
>JALYIN010000020.1 GCA_030775765.1 Verrucomicrobiota bacterium | reverse complement strand
ATTTTCTGCCACGCGGTAATTGCAGGCGGCGTGACGTCCTTCCAGTTTTTCCCGCCATCGACCGTGACGTGAATTAAACCATCATCCGTCCCGGCCCAGATCCGGCTTTTCTCGAGGGGCGACGGCGCCACCGTGTAGATCACGCCGCGTTGCCGCGGTTGTGCGCTGGGCTGCGAACGAAATTTTCCGACGCTCGCCGGAACTTCGAAATTCTTTCGCGTCAGGTCCGGACTGAGCTGCGCCCAATGCTGGCCCCCGTCGCTCGTTTGCCAGAGCATGTTGGCCGCGAAGAAGAGCAGGTGCGGATCGAGCGGTGAAAAAACAATCGGCTGGGTCCGCACCATCCGAAATTCATCAGAGCGAAACGGCTTCGGCAAAATTCTTTGAGCCTGATGTGTGCGCCGATCGTAACGCGTCAGCTTCCCGCCGTAGATGATGTCCGCGTCGAGAGGGTCGGGCGCCACGTAACCATATTCCTCGGCCGCGACCGGCCGCCAATCGCGAAACGAAATCGCGCCGTCGGGACCGCGGCTCGTGATCCCAACCGAGCCGCTTTCCTGCTGTCCGCTGTAAAGGCGATACGGAAACGCATTATCCGCGCTGACGTGATACAACTGGGCGGTCGACTGGTTGTACCACGAGCTCCAGGTCGCGCCGCCGTTCACCGTGATGATCGCGCCCTGGTCGCTCCCGAGCAGAATCACGTCGGAGTTCGTCGGATTGATCCACACATTTTGATAGTCGTCGCCGCCCGGCGCGCCGCGCCAGCCCTCCCACGTCTTGCCGCCGTCCGTCGATTTCCAGCATACGACGCTCGCGGCATAAACGGTGTTCGGGTGTTGCGGATCGATCCGGATGAGCGGCAAATCGCCGCCACCGATCCGCGCGCCCGGGCGTTCGTCCTCGGTCGCAGGCGTCCAGCTTTCCCCGCCGTCTTCCGAACGAAAAAGCTTCCCGGCCTTCATCGTGGCGACGGCGGCGATCAACGTCTGCGGTGCGCTCGCGGCGATCGCGAGATTCGCCTGCACGATGTCGTTAGGCAGCCCTTTCGTTAACTGCTTCCAGGTCTTGCCGCCGTCGGTCGATTTGAAGATTCCGCCGTTGGTCCCGTTCCACGATCCGTTTTCCCACGGGCCTTCCCGCGCTTCCCAGAGCGCGGCGTAAACCGTTTCCGGATTCGACGGATCGATCTGCACGTCCGCCGCGCCCGTGTTTTCATCCTTGTACAGCGTCTTCTCGAAAGTCTTGCCGCCATCGACCGAAAGAAAAATGCCGCGCTCCTCGTTAGGCCCATACGGATGCCCCGCCACCGCGACCAGCAGGCGATCCGGATTACGCGGGTCGACGGCGATCTGCGCGATCTGCTGCCCACCTCGTAGACCGAGGTGCGCCCACGTCTTTCCCGCGTCCGTCGATTTGTAGATGCCGTCGCCGACGGAAAGATCTGGCCGATGCAAACCTTCGCCGCTTCCGACATAGATGATGTCGGGGTTCGAAACCGAAACCGCCATGGCCCCGACCGAGCCCGTCGGTTGATCGTCAAAAATCGGCTGCCAGGTCCGGCCGTAATCGGTGGTCTTGAAAACGCCGCCGTTCACCTGCGCGCAGTAGAAGACATTTGGCTTCGAAGGTACTCCCGCGACGGCCCGCGTTCGTCCGCCGCGAAACGGCCCGATGTTTCGCCATCGCAGCAACGTGGAAAAATCCTGCATCGGCGGCTCCCCTTTTATTTCCAGATCGCCAAGGAGAAAAGCGATCAGGAACAGCGCGATCGATCGCGATAACATCTAGGTAGCCGGAATGGGAGCTGCGGTCGCCGCTGGAGCTGGCGCCGGTTTCTTTTTCGCCGCGGCGGCTGCCGCGAGGTTTGCATCGACTTCGGCCGCCTCAACGGGATGGATGCCGTGATAGTAGGTATTTGATTTGGCGAGCTTGTCCTTGCGCATAAGGAGCGCGTCGAATCGTTCCCGGCGGCTAAGCTCAAAAACCTTGTCCATCTTGATCGCTTCGAACGGGCAGACTTCGACGCAAATCTGGCAGCTCATGCAGACCGAGATATCGATGTCGAAGATCTTCGGATAGAACTGCGGTTTGCCCATGTAATCCGGCTTCTTGTCGTCGCTCTTGACGATATAAATGCACTGCGGCGGGCATTCCTTCTCGCAAATCTTGCAAGCCACGCAGCGCAGGCCCGCCTCCGGATCGTTATCGAAAACCAGGAACGGAAAGTTCCGATAATTCTCGGGGAGCGTCTCGCGTTCCTCGGGATATTGCACCGTGATCAGGCGATCCTTCTCGAAATAACTCCCGACAAAGTTCCGGGCCGTCACCGCCATCCCCTTCAGTACGCCTGTTCCAATCATAACTAGCGGTCCACTTCTCCCATGACGATATCGATGCTGCCAAGGATTACCATTACGTCGGCGACCGTGTGGCCGAGACACAGGTCTTCAAGCACCGTCAGGTTAATGAAACTCGGCGGACGGACTCGATAACGGTACGGACTCGCTCCGCCATCGCTGATTAAATAGAAGCCCAGCTCACCCTTCGGACCCTCGATGCGACCATAGGATTCCCCAATTGGTGGCTTGAAGGCGCGGATCTTCACCTTCGGATTCATGATCGGGCCGTCCGGGACCTCTTTCATCGCCTGGTTAAGAAGGTCGAGGCTCTCGCGCATTTCGAGCGCACGCATCATCAGCCGATCGTAGCAGTCGCCGTGGTCGCCGAGCGGGATACGGAACTTAAAGCGTGGATAAATGCCGTAGCCGTCTACTTTCCGGAGATCGTAATTCACGCCGCTGGCGCGAAGCATGGGTCCGGTGATGCCCGCATTGATCGCAAGCTCCGCGGATAATTTTCCTACGCCCTGGGTTCGCGCGATCAGGATTTCGTTCGAAACAATCATTTTTTCGAACTCGTCGAGAAAACGGGGAAAGGCGTCGATGATTTTCTGAGCGCGCGCGAACCAGTCCGGCCCGGCATCGACCCGGCAGCCGCCAAACCGCATGTAGTCGCACATCATCCGCGAGCCGGAGAGCGATTCGAACAGGTCGAGGATTTTTTCGCGCTCGCGAAACGCGTACATGAGCGGTGTGCCCCACGCGCCCATGTCGCTCAGGAGGAATCCAAGCAGCGACACGTGGTTTTGCAGCCGGGTCAGTTCCGCGAGGATCAGGCGCAAATACTCCGCGCGTTCCGGCACCTCGATTCCAGCGAGCTTCTCAACACTGAGCGCGTAAGCCCAGTTGTTGGTCATCGAGCAAAAATAATCGAGGCGATCGGTGTAGGGCATCGAACCGAGGTAGCTGGTGTTCTCGCCGATCTTCTCGTGGTTGCGATGCAGGTAACCGAAGACCGGCTTGAGTTTGCGCACCACTTCGCCGTCGAGCGCGACGTTCATCCGGAAAACGCCGTGCGTGGAGGGATGTTGCGGCCCCATCGAGATTTCCATCAGGTCGCCCTCGATGCGCGCGTTCATCGCCCTTGGCGGCGCTTCTGCGAGCTCGTGAAATCCTGTTGCGCTCATTGTTGCTGAGCTGCCGTCAGGTTTTCTGCGCCGTCGAGCTGCGGCCGTGGCGGGTAATGCTGCTTTGACCTCTCCAGCACGTCGTCATGGGGGGTCGGTTCGTATTCGTAGTCGTCCGGTTCGCGATAATCTTTCCGCATCGGGAAGTCTTCGAACTCGTCCCACATCAGGATGCGGCGCAGATCGGGATGGGCTTCGAACTTGATTCCGTAGAGATCAAAGATTTCCCGCTCCTGGAATTCCGCGCTGCGCCAGACGGGAGTGAGTGACGGGAGCTGCGCATCCTGCCGGCGACCCGCCGTCCGCATCCTGATAACGACGGGGCCCTGCTTCAGCGTCATCGAAAACAAGTGATAGACCGCTTCGAGATAGCCCGGGCAAAATTCCTCCTGCGATTCTTCGACCTCTTTCTCGGCCCCATCGACAACCTTCTTCACTTTCACTTTCTTCGCGACCTTGCGATCCAGCCAATCGACGCCGGTGACATTCGAGCAGTGATCCAGTTTCAAAGCTGGATCGTCTCGAAGAAACGAGGCGACCGTCCTAGCCTGTTCGTGGTCGAGCAACAACGACGGCTGGTTCGCCGGCCCCGGATTAGGAACGATCTCGATCTTCGCCCCGGGCACCGCCGCGTCCGCGCGTGCTTTGATTTCCTCCAGCGACTCCATACTCAGGTCCGCTCCAACTGTGGCGGTCGAAAAATGTCGGGATTATTCGGCGGCTCGAGATCGTGCGCTCCGAACGCGGGCACCGGAAACTCGCTCGGCTGTTCGCGATCGAGATGGGCCGCCTTGTCCTTACCGGTGAGTTTTTGGCCGTCGATCTTGCGCTGCAATTCCATGAACGCGTGGAGCAGCGCTTCGGGCCGCGGAGGGCAGCCGGGAATGTAAACATCGACCGGAATGTAACGGTCGATCCCTTTCAGCACGTTGTAACCCTGTTTGAACGGGCCGCCGGAAATCGCGCAGGCACCCATCGAAATCACATACTTCGGGTCCGGCATCTGGTTGTAGAGCCGGACGATTTGCGGCGCCATTTTCTTCGTGACCGTGCCGGCCACAATCATGAGGTCGGCCTGGCGCGGCGATGGCCGGAAGACTTCGCCACCGAAACGCGCGAGATCGTAGCGGGATGCCGCCGTCGCGATCATCTCGATCGCGCAACAGGCGAGGCCGAATTGAAGCGGCCAGATCGAGTTCTTGCGCCCCCAATTGTAAAGCTCCTGCGTCGAGGTCACCCAGACGCCGCGTTTTTGCAGCTCGTTCCGCAGGCCTTCGTCGATCTGGTTGCTCATGACGCGCTCTTCCGGTTCTGCGCCCAATCTAAACAACCTTTGCTCCATGCCCAAACCAGGCCCTCGAGAAGCAACAGCAGAAAAACGAGGATCGCGATGAAGGCGCCGAACGGCAATCCCGTGAAGGCCACCGCGAACGGCACCAGGAACACCGCCTCGACGTCGAAGATGAGGAAAATGATGCAGTAAAGATAATACTGCGACTGGAACTGCACCTGCGCTTCGCCGATCGATTCCATTCCGCATTCGTAGGTCGCGTTCTTCTGCGGACCCGGTTTCGGCGGCTGCAAAAATCGCCGCCAGATCCAGGCCAAACCGAGCGGCATCAGTGGCAAAACCAGCGCCACGCCGGCAAAAATGACGAGGAAAAAATAAGGATCGGGCGTCATGATTCTCGGATTTACTTCTGCGAGTGTGACTGAGGAAATGCTCTCCCGCAATCAAACGGCGAAGGCATTTTGGATTCTCCTGGGTCGCCCTCGTCTGCTCTCCGGGAAAACGAGGCGCGCGTTTCTGCGTGGCGAGAGGCAGCGCGAAGCGGGGCCGGCCGCTCGAAGCAGATTCATATCCTGCGCGCGTCATGCGCCTAGGGAAGCAACGCCTGCCTCTGCCTTTGCCGCCAGCCCACAGTTCTTCTTTAGCTGGGCGATGTGCCTTCTGATGGCGAGCCAGCGCGATTTTATGCCCTGGTCGTCCAGACAGCGTGTCCCCATGTAGTAACGGCAATACCATTGAAACGAGCCGCGCAGATCTCATGGTAAATCCACCCTTTCTCGCGCCAGCGTGCGAGCGGCTGCGACGCGTTGACGCTTAAGTTCTGCATCAAGTCATTCACCTCTACCTCGGGCTTCATCGTGGTTCCACGACTGCTTCGCCGAAGAGCTTCCGTAATTGTTCGGTGCGAAAGGCAAAGATTTTCTCGATATCGCGGCGCACAAGAAACCGGTTCACAAGCGCGCCGCCGACCACGGAGTAGCGCACGAGATCCGTGCAGAGGGTGCCGTCACCGATCTCGTCGAAGCGGTGTTCGTGAATCCATTTTCGATAAGGCCCGCGGCGCTGCTCGTCCACGAAACGCATTGGCGGTTCCCACGCCGTAATTTCGGAGCGCCACTTCAGCGGAAGGCCACGCACGCGCAGCCTATAATCAATCGATGTTCCGGCATGCATCTCGATCGGACTCGGCGTGAGCACGTGAAAATTCAGCCAGGGCGGAGTGAGGGTTTCCAGGTTCCCGGCATCGGCGAAAAAGCGGAATACTTCCTCGCGTTTTCGCGGCAACAGTAACTCAGAGCGGAAAGAAAATTCTCGCATCGTCGAGTTAGACGGCAGCCGCTGATGCGAGAAGGCGAAAGACTTCAGAAGATTCGGAAGCCTTTCCTTGCCAGGCCACGAGGCCATCGCGGATGAGAAATGCTCTTCGCGCGGGAAAGCCTAGGAACGTTGGAACTCCAAACCCCGCGGCAATTTTCCCCTCGGGATCCGCGAGTAACCGGAACGGCAGTTGGTATTTTTCCTTAAATTTTTGCAAGCGGCCCGAAGTATCGCCACTAACGCCGAAGATCTGAATATCGCTCTCGTTCAATCGCGAAAATCCGTCACGAAATCGGCAGGCATGCGCGGTGCAAACGGGGGTGCCTTCGCGAAGATAGAAATAGACCAGAACTGGGCCGCGGGCGTAAGCGAGATCCAGATCAACCGGCACTCCGTCTTGATCGACAGCGGTCAGACATGGCGCGCGATCCCCGATCTGTAACGACTTCTTATGAGTGAGCAATGCCGAGAGAGACTTCATACCCGGCGCGCTCGGATCTTCGCTAATTCCGTCTGCAGATGAGAGAGGTCGTGGATAGGAATCGCGCCAATCTCCTCGATCGCGACGCGATACCGTTCCGTCGCGCGACCGCAGACCAAAATACTAACGCCCGGCGAAAGATAGCGCCGGAGCTCGCGCAATTCGCGTTCCAGATTCGGATCGTCCTCCGGATAAATGATGCTCAGAACAACCGCGCGGGCGCCATTTTGCAGCGCGACCCCGGCGATCTCGGCCGCGGGCAAGCTTGGCCCGAGATAAATGGAGTGCCACCCTTGTTCGGCGGCGAGCGACGCGGCCATGACTGCTCCTAATTCATGCAACTGGCCTTGAGGCGTGGCGACCACGACTGTCGAGTTAGAGGTGACGCCAGCATATTGACGGGCCGGATTTAGAAGAAAGGCACGAATTGCCGCAGTGGCGAAATGTTCATGCGCGATCTTTAAACTCCCACCGCTCCAGAGATCGCCCAATTGTTGCGCTAACGGTGCGATCACGTGGCGGAGCAATCCATTGAAGCCGGATTCCACCGTCGCGCGATCAAGCACCATGTTTAATTTTTCGCCATCAAACGCTCTTACCGCGCTGATGCAATCGCGAATGACTGGCGTATTCACCATCACGTTCGCGACCGCCGCCGAACGTTTCGTTCTTCTCGGGTGTTGCGCGACCGTTCTCGTCAGCTTCAGCAGCTTGTCCTGAGATAGATTGACCACACTGCTGATGGAGTGGCCGAGGAGCGTGGCCTGCCGTAGGAGCTTGAGCCGACGGACATCAGCTTCACTGTAGGCGCGACGTTCTGTCTTCGTCCTTTTCGGAACGACCGCTCGGTATCTTTTCTCCCAGACGCGCAAGACGTGCGCGCTGATACCCGTCTGGCGAACAACGGCCTGAATGGGATAAACCATGCAATATATGTAGACAGGAATTAGACAGACGCAATCATTTATCATTAATCTTAGACATTTGATTGACACACGTCTAAAATCGTTAGACATTTATTAGACAGAAATTGTCTATGCAACCGCCTGTTATCGTCATTGGAGCCGGCCCCGGAGGGCTCGCTTCCGCTATTCTCCTCGCCAGCGCAGGGGCGAAGGTCAAAGTCATCGAACGCCTTCCTACTCTGGGAGGGCGCACTTCCTCCATTGAGGCGGACGGATTTAAATTCGATCTCGGACCGACTTTTTTTCTCTATCCACGCGTCCTCGAAGAAATTTTCCGCGCGGCCGGAACCACTCTGCGCGACGAAGTGGAACTGGTCAGGCTCGATCCGCAGTATCGCATCATTTTCGGCGACGGCGGCGTGTTGAACGCGACGCCGGATGTGGCGCGGATGGAGCAGCAGATTGCTTCGATCTCACCGCAGGACGCCGGGGGGTTTCGCCGGTTCCTGGTCGAGAACCGGGACAAGTTAAAACGGATGGAGCCGTGTCTCGAA
>JALYIN010000019.1 GCA_030775765.1 Verrucomicrobiota bacterium | reverse complement strand
GAGCCGGCCATCGCGCAATGCCTTCGCCGGGTCCTCGCCGTAGACATGGTAGTTGCCCCGGTCCCACACCATCACGGTTCCGCCGCCATATTGCCCCTGCGGAATGATCCCCTCGAAGGTCGCGTATTCGACGGGATGGTCCTCGACCTCCACCGCCAGGTGTTTCTCGCCTTTGTCCCACGGCAGCCCTTTCGGCACCGCCCATGATTTCAACACGCCATCCATCTCCAGCCGGAAATCGTAGTGAAGCCGGCTGGCATCGTGTTTCTGGATTACGAATCGCGACGCGCCCTTCACTAGCTTTGGCAACGGCTTGCCACTCGGCTCCGCCGTCACCTCGAAGTTGCGCTTCTTCTTGTATTCGGTTAATCCCATCGCGTCCTCCCTAAAACAAAATCGCCACCACAGTCACGCGGACTGCGGCGGCGATCAAGATAACGCGCGAGCGTCCCTTGCGCTCGGACCTAGCGACGCCGCGTTGACTTCTTCGCCCCGCGCTTCGGCTTTTCCCCGTCCTCAGCTTCGCTCGCCTCCACGTTGATGATCGATTCCGCGAGGCCCGTCAGTTTCTTGTCCGTTTCCGCCTCTTCGTTCAGCGTCCGCTGCAGAGTCTCCATCGCATCCTCTTCGCCCAGCAGCGACGCAAAGGTCCGCACGACACCGTAGCCAGCGATCTCATAATGCTCCACGCGTTGCGCGGCGCCGATCAGAGCGGCATCGAGCACGGAACCATCGCCGTCTTCCTCGATGATCTCCTTGCCTTCTTCGATCAGGCCCTTCATCGCCTTGCAAGTCTTGCCGGTTGGTTTCTCACCCATGCCTTTGAAAATCTTTTCCAGCCGATTGACGTGCCCCTCGGTCTGCTTCAGATGATCTTGAAAGGCGCTCCTCAGCTCCGGCGCGGAAGCTTTCTTCGCCATTTTCGGCAGCGCCTTCAAGAGTTGGCTCTCGGCGTTATACAGGTCCTTCAGTTCGTCGATGTACAGGTCTTTCAATGAATCCATGCTCATAAATATTTTCTCCTTCGTTGATGTTTTGAAGGGCCGGGAAATCCCTCAGCACCCCGCGCGGCCCTGAATGAGAACCGCGCCAGAAAAGAAACGCAGAAACGGGCGTCCCCGGGTGTATTTTTCTAACGGAAAGCGCGAACGCAAATTCGGCTAGGCTGCCGCTTCTTCAGCGGTTTCAACCTTCGTCGCTGCTTCGGCGCCAAGCGGCTCGCCCACCAGATAGCGGGTAAAGCGCCGGATCACGATGTTTTCCCCCAGCTCCGCGATCTTCATAGAGACCAATTCCTTGACCGTCTGATCCGGATTTTTGATGAATCCCTGTTCCATCAGGCACACTGTGCTGTAGAATTTGTCCAGCTTGCCATCGACGATCTTGGAAACCACGTTCTCGGGTTTCCCCTTCACTTGCCCTTCGTAAATTGCGCGCTCGGACTCTAGAAGCTGTGCCGGGACTTCTTCGCGATTCACGTAGAGCGGATGCGCCGCTGCGATGTGCAGCGTGATGTCTTTCACGAACTCACGGAATTTCTCGTTCTTCGCCACGAAATCGGTCTCGCAATTTACTTCAACCAGAACGCCCACCTTGCCTTGCAAATGAATGTAGGAAGCCACGATGCCTTCCTTGGTCGCGCGCGAAGCTTTCTTGCTGGCGCCCGCAATTCCCTTCGTGCGCAACACCGCCTCGGCCTTCTCCAGGTGGCCACCGGTTTCCGCCAGCGCCCGCTTGCAATCCATTATGCCGGCGTTCGTTTTTTCGCGCAGTTGCCGCACTAATTGCGGGTCAATCTCGGTCTTCGTCTCCATTGGAACTTGGATCTTAGGATCTGGAGCGTCCGCGCTTACGCGGATACTCCCGCCATCTCCACCTGCTCCCGCACGCGCGCGTCGGCGCTGGCCGAGACAATCGCGTCCACCAGCTTCTGCAACATGACGCGGATCGCGCGGATCGCGTCGTCGTTGCCCGCGATGGGGTAGTCGATGATTTCAGGGTCGGCGTTCGTGTCCACGATTGCCACGGTGGGAATTCCAAGGCGCTTCGCCTCGAGCACCGCGTTGTTTTCGCGCGTCGTATCGATGATGACCATCGCATCCGGTAACGCCGACATTTCCAAAATGCCGTCCAGATTCCGGCGCAGCTTCGCCGCCTCGCGATTCAATGCTGCCAGCTCCTGCTTACCCATCTTCTTGTAATCGGGCGACTCCTCGATCTGCTCGATGTATTTCAACCGGCCGATGCTTTTGCGAATCGTCGCGAGGTTCGTGAGCGTGCCGCCGAGCCAGCGCTGATTGACGTAGAATTGTCCACAGGCCGTGGCCGCTTCCTTCACGGCTTCCTGCGCCTGCTTCTTGCAACCGACGAACAGGATCTTCCCGCCGCGGCGCGTCACTTCCTGGAGAAATTCGGTCGCGCGCTGAAGCTGCTTAGCCGTTTCATCGAGGTTGATGATGTAAATCTGGTTCCGCTTTTCGAAAATGAACGGCTTCATCTTCGGGTTCCAGCGCTTGGTCTGGTGACCAAAATGGACCCCGGCCTCGAGAAGCTCAGGAATTAATTCTGTCGTTGTCGCCATAGGTATGGAGCCGTCCCGCGACTGCGGGACAGCGGACGGGGAAGATGCGCTAGCACCTGTCCAAAGGCAAACGGAATATTAGCGTTTTTCCCCCGTGGATGGGCTCCCGCCGGCCAGCTGCTCCGCATAGCGCGCCAGGAGCCAGCAGAGGTCCGAAAGCCGGTTCAAATAGCGCAGAATCTCGCGATTAAAGTTAGCGTCTGCCGCCATCAACGCAGC
>JALYIN010000018.1 GCA_030775765.1 Verrucomicrobiota bacterium | reverse complement strand
CCGTTTTACCTGCTCGGTCTTTTTGAAGAGATCCACGAAGACCGCGATCTTCGCGCGCAGAATTTCCGGAACGACCGGCGTGAGAATGTAATCCACCGCGCCAATCGAATAGCCCCGCGAAACATGCGTCTCGGTGTCGTTCACCGCGCTGATGAAGATAATCGGCGTCGTCTCCGACCGCTGCCTTTGACGAATGAGTGCCGCGGTCTCGAACCCGTCCATCACAGGCATGTTCACGTCGAGGAGGATCACCGCGAAATCCTGCTTGAGCAGGCAACGCAACGCTTCTTTACCCGAGTTTGCCCGCACCAGGTTCTCGTTCAGGTCGTCCAGGACCGTCTCGTAGCCGAGCAGCTTGTCGGGCCGGTCGTCGACAATCAGGATGCTGACCTTTTCCTCGACCGGCTCCTGCGCGCTGGAATCTTCGGGCATGATTAGCGATGCAGCCAATTGCGAAGCAATGAGAGCAGGCGTTCGGTATCGACCGGCTTGGAAATGTAATCGCTCGCGCCGGCATCGATGCATTTTTCGCGGTCGCCTTTCATCGCCTTCGCCGTCAGCGCGATGATTGGAAGCTGCTCGAAGCCGTACATCCTCCGAACAGCCCGGATGGTTTCGTAACCGTCCATCTCCGGCAGCATGATGTCCATCAGCACCAGGTCGGTGTCGGCCTGGTTCTGCAACAGTTCGAGCGCGGCCTTGCCGGTTTCGGCGGGATGGACGTCCATCTTGTAGCGCTCCAGCATGCTCGTCATCGCGAAGATGTTTCGGATATCGTCGTCCACGATCACGACTTTCTTGCCTGCGAGAATCTCGTTCGGATCGTGGAGACGCCGGAGGAGCTCGCGCTTGTCGTCCGGCAACGTCGACGCGTCGCGATGAAGCCACAGCGCGGTTTGATCGAAGAGCCGTTCCGGGCTGCGGACATTCTTTACGATCGTCGTCTGCGCCACGCGGTTGAGCTTCTCTTCCTCCTCCTGCGACAGGTCTTTCGCCGTGTAAACGATGATCGGAAGATGCTCGTTCTCGTCGCGAATTTTATCGATCAACTCGAAGCCCGACATGTCGGGCAACATTAAATCGAGCACGACGCAATCGACCCGCTCATTGCGCAGTTTCTCGAGAGCAGTGCGCCCGTCCGGCGCTTCGATCAGGCGCGCGCTTTCGTTCCCGATTAACTCGCCTATTTCGTTTCGCTGGGTCTCGTCGTCTTCGACCACCAATAGATTTTTCGAAGTGGTCTCCCCCATCTCCCGGGCCGTCTTGAAGATTTGGCTTATCTGGGCTTCGTCGATCGGTTTCGTCAAAAACCGCAGCGCCCCCTGCTTGAGCACATTCTCCGGTTCTTCCTCCGCCGAGATCACGAAGACCGGGATGTGGCGGGTCGCCAGGTCGGATTTGAGGCGATGGAGAATTTGCCAGCCATCCACGTCGGGCAATCTCAGGTCGAGAGTAATCGCGGCGGGCGAGAACTCGCGCACTAGTTCGAGGGCTGTTTTACCGCGCGGCGTGACTACGGCCTTGAATCCGTTTTGCCGCGCCACGTCGAGGAGCCACTGCGCAAAATCGCGGTCGTCCTCGATGATCAGGACTGATTTTTCGCCCGGCAAAATATTCGCGCGATCGTCGGCCAGGGTGAATTCCAGGGGCATGGGTTCGGCGCTTTCGCCTTTCGGCGGGGTGTCCTGTTCAATCGTTGACGGCAGGATCCTGGCCGCGGCGCGATCCATCGGCGAGGCGCTGTAGCTTTGCGGCAGGAAGAGCGTGAACGTGCTGCCCCGGCCTTCAGAACTCTCGACGCGAATCTCGCCGCCCAGCACGCGCGCCAGCTCGCGGCTGATCGCGAGACCCAGCCCGGTGCCGCCATATTTTCGGCTCGTGCTGCCGTCGGCCTGCAGGAACGGTTCGAAGATCGTTGTCTGTTTTTCCACCGGGATGCCAATGCCGCTGTCGCTGACAAAAAACGCCAGGACGTTTTTCGCGCGGTTAAGACTTTGATTCTCGGGCGACCATCCCGCTGTGGCCGGCGCCACCCGCAGATTGACGTAACCGCGCTCGGTAAACTTAAAGGCGTTCGAAAGCAGGTTTTTCAAAACCTGATCGAGCCGCTGCGCGTCGGTTCGGACACCCGCCGGAACGCTCGGGTCGATATCGATCTTGAAGTTGACACCCTTGCCCTCGGCCACGTGCCGGAAAGTGCGCTCCATCGTCTGACGCATTTCTTCGAACTGCACTTCGCCCACGTCGAGCGTGACCGTGCCGGACTCGATCTTCGACAGATCGAGAATGTCGTTGATCAACCGAAGCAAATCCTTGCCCGACCCGCGAATCGTGCGCGCGAACTCGACCTGTTTGGCAGTGAGGTTGCCTTCTGGGTTCGACGACAGTTGCTCCGCGAGAATGAGGAGGCTGTTGAGAGGGGTGCGCAGCTCGTGAGACATGTTCGCGAGAAACTCGCTCTTGTAACGCGAAGTGATCGAGAGTTGCTGGGCTTTTCCTTCGAGCGCCTGGCGCGCCTGCTCGACCTCGCGGTTCTTGCGCTCGACCTCTTCGTTTTGCTCGAAGAGTTGTCGCGCCTTTTCCTCCAGCTCCTGGTTGGTCTGCTGCAATTCTTCCTGCCGGCTTTGCAACTCGGAAGCGAGCGATTGCGATTGTTTGAGCAGATCTTCCGTTCGCGTGTTCGCCTCGATCGTGTTCAAGACGATGCCAATGCTTTCCGTGAGTTGATCGAGAAACGCGTGGTGCGTCGGGTTGAAATGTTCGAGCGAGGAAAGTTCCATCACGGCTTTTACCTGGCCTTCGAACAGGATCGGCAACACCACGATGTTCATCGGCGCGGTCTCGCCGAGGCCGGAGCTGATCTGCACGTAATCAGGCGGCACGCGAGTGAGGAGGATGCGCTCTTTCTCGAGCGCCGCCTGGCCGACTAAACCTTCGCCGAGCTTGAAGCGCGTGTTCACGCCTTTCCGTTCGCGATAGGCGTAGCTCGCCAGAAGCTGGAGCTCCGGTTCTTCCGCCGAACCGTTCATCATATAGAACACGCCCTGTTGCGCGGAAACGACTGGCGCCAGCTCGGACAAAATCAGCCGGCCGACGGTGAGCAAATCGCGCTGGCCTTGCAGCATGCGGGTGAATTTCGCCAGGTTCGTCTTGAGCCAGTCCTGCTCGTCATTGCGCAACGTCGTGTCCTTCAGGTTGCGAATCATCTCGTTGATGTTGTCCTTCACGAACGCGACTTCGCCCTGGGCATCGACTTGAATCGATCGCGTCAGATCGCCTTTCGTCACCGCCGTCGCCACGTCGGCGATTGCACGGAGCTGTGAAGTCAGGTTGCCCGCGAGCTGGTTCACGTTGTCCGTGAGGTCGCGCCACGTTCCCGCCGCACCAGGGACGTTCGCCTGGCCGCCGAGTTTTCCTTCCACGCCCACTTCGCGCGCCACGCTTGTCACCTGGTCCGCAAAAATCGCCAGCGTGTCGGTCATGCCGTTGATCGTGTCCGCCAGCGCGGCGATCTCGCCTTTCGCTTCGACCAGCAGCTTCTGCTTCAGGTCGCCGTTCGCGACGGCCGTCACGACTTTCGCGATGCCGCGCACCTGGTTCGTCAGGTTGCCGGCCATGAAGTTCACCGAGTCGGTGAGATCCTTCCAGGTGCCGGCGACGCCCTTCACAACAGCCTGTCCGCCGAGCCGTCCTTCCGTTCCTACTTCGCGCGCCACGCGCGTTACTTCGGACGCGAACGAATTCAGCTGGTCCACCATCGTGTTGACGGTGTTCTTCAACTCGAGGATCTCGCCCTTCACATCGACCGTGATTTTCTTCGAAAGGTCACCCGTCGCGACCGCGGTCGTAACCGCGGCGATGTTTCGGACCTGCGTCGTCAGGTTCGAAGCCATGAAATTCACCGAGTCGGTCAAATCTTTCCACGTACCGGAAACGCCTTCGACGCGCGCCTGGCCGCCGAGCGCTCCTTCCGAACCCACTTCGCGCGCCACACGGGTCACTTCGGACGCGAACGATCGGAGCTGATCCACCATCGTGTTGATCGTGTCTTTCAGTTCCAGGATTTCGCCGCGGACATCGACGGTGATCTTCTTCGACAAGTCGCCGTTCGCGACCGCCGTCGTAACCTCGGCGATGTTTCGCACCTGCCCGGTCAGGTTACCGGCCATCGAGTTCACCGAGTCGGTCAAATCTTTCCACGTCCCGGCGACACCTTTCACGTCGGCCTGGCCACCGAGCCGGCCTTCCGTTCCCACTTCGCGCGCCACGCGCGTTACTTCCGAAGCAAACGAGCTGAGCTGATCGACCATCGTGTTGATTGTGTTCTTCAGCTCCAGGATTTCGCCCTTCACATCGACGGTGATCTTCTTCGACAGATCGCCATTCGCAACCGCGGTCGTGACTTCGGCTATGTTACGTACCTGCCCTGTCAGGTTGCTTGCCATCAGGTTTACGCTGTCGGTCAGGTCTTTCCACGTCCCGGCGACGCCCTTCACATCGGCCTGCCCGCCTAACTTACCC
>JALYIN010000017.1 GCA_030775765.1 Verrucomicrobiota bacterium | reverse complement strand
GGCCCAGACGCCACCCAACGTCGCGGCCCAATATTTTCCGGTGCTGCGCACCCCGAATTCTTTTGGCGGTTCGTATCCCACCGCTTCCAGCTCGGCGAGAAACTTGTTGAATCCTTCCGCCTGTTTTTCCGTGAACAATTCCGCGCGATGCGGATCGGTTCCCACCTCCGCGATCGAATACAAACGTTTGTCGCTCTCCGGCCCGCCGTGACACGAGGCGCATTTTGTTTCGAAGTGCGCCGCGCCGCGTTTTGCCGCTGCCTGATCGATCGCAAATGGATATTTCGGCGGCCGGATGCTGCGACGGCTTTCGATCGACGGCGCGTCTCGCGACCGCGCTCTGCGTCCGACTCAACATTCATCCCTGGGATGGCGCCCAGCTGTTCTATCGCGCCTGGATTCCGCCGCAGCCGACGGAGAAAGCGCTGCTGCTCTTTCACGCGGCCACGAACATTCCGGCCCGCTGGGCGGAATTTGTGGAGACGCTCGGCCTCGATGAGGTCGCGATTTCTGCCTGGGACGTTATCTGCTCTATACGAATCAACCGTGGCATCCGCCGATGGAGTTCATCGCGCGCGTTTTGCGGAATCGTGAAGGACAGAGGTGCATCGTGCGCCGTCGCACGACCGCCGAGATGGACGAACTGGTGCGGACCGCCGGATTCGAGAAAATGGAGATGGAAGTGGACGAGTGGGGGATGTTCACAGTCTCGATCGCGCGTCGAAGTGGATCAAGTGCCCTGCTCCATGCTAAGAATGGCGCCAATGGCGCAAACTGAAAACATCGATTCCGGCCGCTGCGGGACTCGATTTACGGGTAGGGCGCTCGCCGCATCAATAGGGCTCGGGGCCCTTTTCCTGATTGTTTACGGCTGGTGCAATTGGTTCACGGCGCAGCGAGCCAATGTCCCTACGTTATTCTTCGAATGGGAGCGATCGATTCCCTTTGTGCCGTTGATGATCATTCCCTACATGTCGATCGACCTTTTTTTCGTCACTGCTCCTTTTCTCTGCCGGAGTAATCGCGAGCTGGTAGCTTTCTCAAAGCGGATGGCGGCCGCCCTTCTCATCGCCGGCCTTTGCTTTCTCCTGTTTCCCTTGCGGTTCGCGTTCGAACGCTCGCCTCTCAGTGGATGGCTGGGTACCTTCTATGATTGGTTTCAGGGAATCGACCGGCCGCACAATCTCCTTCCGTCGCTCCACATCGCGCTGTGCCTCATCCTCGCGGAAAAGTTTGCGAGGCACACGCGAGGTCTTTTGCGCCATGCCTTGATTATCTGGTTTGTCGTCATCGGCTTTTCCGCTGTCCTCACTTACCAACACCACGTTCTGGATGTCGTCGCCGGCTTCGCCCTCGGCGCTTACTGTCTTTACTTCTGTCCGGAATCGGCGGCGCGCCTGCCAGTCGTCCCAAACCGCCGCGTTGGTTCCTACTATCTCGTCGGGACGTTCGTGAATGCTTCGCTTGCCGTGCTGTTGTGGCCCTGGGGTGCTTTTCTAATTTGGCCGACGGTTTCGCTGGGCATCGCGGCCACCGCTTATTTCGGCGCGGGCCCGGGGATTTTCCGGAAGGGCGACGGCCGTCTGCCCTGGACTACCTGGTGGGCTCTTGGGCCGGTCTTGTTAGGCCAGGAGATTTCCCGGCTTTATTATCGGCGGCAAGGTCGCGCCTGGGATGAATTGACGCCGCGAGTTTGGATCGGAGGCGTGTTGACCGCGAAAGAAGCGGGCGCAGCGGTTCGGCAAGGCCTGACCGCCGTCCTCGATCTGACCTCGGAGTTCTCCGAAACCGCGCCGTTCCGCTCCGTCACTTACCGGAACATTCCAATCCTCGATCTCACCGCGCCGACGTTTGAGCAACTGGTAGAGATGGCCGCCTTCATCGAGGAGGAATCGAGCAGGGGGATCGTCTACGTCCATTGCAAGATCGGCTATTCACGAACGGGAGCTGCCGCCATCGCGTCCCTGCTTCGGACTGGAAAGGTCAGGACGGTTTCCGAAGCGATTCATCTTCTGCGGCAAGTTCGACCAGCAATAGTGATTCGCCCGGAAGTGATGACCGCCCTGGACGAGTTTGCGACCCGCCTCACGGTTTCTCCTCGCCTCCACGAAGCGCTCCTCCAATAGTCGGTCTCGCCTATGAAATACACCGATTTGATCCAGCTCTACTTTGAGCGCACCACCGCCTTGCAGAATTATTGGACGCTCTACGTCGTCATCGTCGGCGGTTTGCTTGCTTTCTCCTCATTGGGGAAACAACCCGCCGCGCTCAGCACCCTGATCGTGTCGATTCTTTTCGGTCTGTTTGCCTACGAAAACCTCGATGCGATCAAGGCCACGGCCACCCAGCGACATGCCACCCTGGCCGCGATCAAGCAATCCGACGCCGGCTCGACCGCAGAGATCAAACCGGTTCGTGATCTGCTCGAGCCAACTCTCAAACCCGCCTCGCTCGGCTCCACGCAAACCACCCATTTGATCAGCGACATTCTTACCATCGCCGGGCTCTGGGTCATGGAATTGCGCCGCCGAAAGAATGCCGTGGTCGCCGCGGTCGTGGCCCAGCCTTTTCCGTAGCGCTTCATGTTCAGATTACGTAACCC
>JALYIN010000016.1 GCA_030775765.1 Verrucomicrobiota bacterium | reverse complement strand
ACATCCGAGAAAATCACGACTCCGCCGGTGCCCGGGCATACGGTGGTAACAACCCTCGACTTGCGGCTCCAGGAGCTGGCGGAGAAGGCGCTCGAAGCGAAGGCGAAGCGGGGAGCGATCGTCATCCTCGATCCCAATACCGGCGATATCCTGGCCATGGCTTCGTGGCCGACCTACGATCCGAACGCATTCACGCCCACCATTTCCGCCGAGAAATTCAAGGCGCTCCAGGACGATCCAGACATTCCACTTTTACCGCGCGCCTTCCGCTCGTCCTATCCGCCGGGCTCAACGTTCAAGGTGGCGGTGGGCATCGCGGCGCTGGAAAGCGGAACGGTTCGATCCGACGAAGAATTCAACTGCGTCCCCGCGATTACGATCGGCAATGTCACGTTTCATAACTGGAAGAAGACTGATCGCGGGGCGCTGAACTTCGTCGAAGCCATGACCGAATCGTGTGACACCTGGTTTTACCAGGTCGGCATCAAGACGGGCGCGGACCCGATCATCGAATGGGCGCAGCGCCTCGGGTTCGGCGCGAAGTGCGGCATTCCGTTGCGCGGTGAAGTCGACGGGCGCGTGCCTAACGATCAATACATGAAAGCGACGCATGGCCGGAAATTGCTCAACGGCGACATCGCGAATCTTTCCATTGGCCAGGGCGACACACAGACGACGCCGCTGCAAATGGCGCAGGCCATGGCGATCATTGGGAACGGCGGGACGGTTTACCAGACACGGCTCGTCCAGCAGGTGCAGACGGTGGATAACGAGATCGTGACGGCGTTCCAGGTGCGCGAGAAGAAGACGCTGGGCGCGTCGCCTGACACGATGGCGCAATTGCGGACGGGGATGATCAACGCGGTGAATGCACCGGCAGGGACCGCGCACCAAGCCAGCCTTGAGAGCGTGGAAGTCGCGGGGAAAACGGGAACCGCGCAATGGGGGCCGAAGAACAAGGAACGCAGCGCGGCGTGGTTTGCCGGGTTCGTGCCTGCGGAGAAACCGCAGTACGCCTTCGCCGCATTGTACGAAGGAGATGTCGGCAGCAACGCGCACGGAGGCAGCTTCGCGGCGCCGATGATCGGGATGATTTTGAAGGACGTTTACAAGGAGAATGGGAACAAAAAACGGCGAACGACGGAGCCGCCGGTAAAGCGGGCAGAGCCGGTGGAAGAAGAGGGCGATTAGTCCTGGGTGGAAACGGCCTGAGGGCAGGCCGTCTCCAGAAACTAGCGCGCGCAAAATGGAGCCCGCACGCCCGCGTGCCGGTAAGACTACACCGCGCTGGCCGCCTCAGCCGTTTCCGGCAATTCCATCGTGCCTTTGAATTTCGGCTCTTCGCGCTCCACACCGAAATTATCGGCGTAGAGCTCCGCGATTTTTTCCATCTCGTCGCTGGTGAGCGGAGGGCAGTCCGGCGCTTTCGCGAACTCGATGAGCTGCGCTTCTTCGTAAATATTCGGCAAGGTCGACGCGACCCGATCATCGGCGAGGAGCCATTGCAACGCGGCCTGGCCCAGGGTGCGCTCGGAATTCTCCAGGAACCGGAGCCGATCGATCTTCTTCACGCCATTCAATAGCCAACTGCGCGGGCGATGATTGCGATGATCGTTCGGCGGGAACACAGTTTCTGGCGTGTATTTGCCCTCGAGCATCCCCGAGGAATGCGTGACCCGGATGAGGAACATCGTGTCCTTGCCCGCTTCTGTTGCAGCATCGTGCATGGCGCGCCCGGGGTGTTGCTCGAGCATATTGTAGATGTGCTGGACGCTGGTGATCTCCCGCTCACGGATGCAATTCGCCCCTTCGTAAAGCCAGCCGACCGCGGGCCCGAGGGCGATGCCGTAATAGCGGATCTTCCCCCTCGCCCTCAGTTTTTCGAGCGCGGTCCAGACTGCATCGTCGTAAACCTGCTCCATCCGGATGTTGTGCAACTGGAGCAGATCGATCCGGTCGGTCTTGAGGCGTTTGAGCGCCGCGTCGGTCGCGCGCACGATGGCGTCCGGTGAAAAATCCTGGGGGATCTCGCGCTGACCGCGGCCCCTCGAGTCACCGTGCGTGACAAAATCGTAGCCGATCTTGGTCGCGATGACGATCTCGTCGCGCTGGTTCGGAAACGCTTTCGCGATCAGTTCTTCGCTGAGCCCGTTGCCGTAAGTGTCGGCCGCGTCGTAGAGCGTGACGCCGAGATCGAGCGCCTTGTGCATGAGCGCGACCGCTTCGCCTTCGGTAAACTGTCCCCACCACCCGGTCGAAATCGTCCAGAGGCCGAACCCAACTGCGCTAACCCGAAGATCGGTGTTTTTGTAGGTGCGAAAGCGCATTAGGGAAAGGTTAACGTCCAATGTCCAACGTTCAACGTCCAACACTCAACGGACTTGGCTCGGCGCCTTGTCCGAAATTCAACGTTGGACGCTGGGCGTTCGACGTTGGACGTTTTCCTCCATGGTGGATCGAACGCAAAGCGCCGCGCTTCTCATCGTCGGCCACGGCTCGACCGTGAACCCGGCCTCCAGCGCGCCTACTCTCATGCACGCCGCGACGATCCGTGCTCGCGGAATCTTCGCGGATGTCGCCTGCTGCTTTTGGAAAGAAGAACCCAGTTTGCGCGACGCGTTTTTTTTCTTTCGGGACCCAGCCATCCGCGAGGTTTACGTGGTGCCGAATTTCATCAGCGGAGGCTATTTCACCCGCACGGTGATTCCGAGGGAGCTGGAACTAACTGGCGCGGAGACGGAACGATCGAGCGGGCAGGTGTGGAATTACTGTGAGCCGGTGGGTAACCACGAAAGCATGACCACGCACTTGCTCGAGCGGGCGCGCGAGATCGCTCCAGGCATCGCCCAGCAGGAGACGACTCTGCTGATCGTCGCCCATGGAACGAGTTTGAATGACAACAGCGCCGTCGCCGCGAAAGAACAGGCGGGAAAAATCCGCGACCTTGGCCGTTATGCCGCCGTATTGAATGTTTACATGGAGGAACCGCCGCTGGTTTCCAATTGGGTCAACCTCACGAAGACGCAGAACGTCGTCGTGGTTCCATTCTTCATCTCGGACGGACTTCATAGCTACGAGGACATCCCGGCGCTGCTCGGCATCGATAGTAAATCGGAAGCTCCCCACCAGCTCCACGGCCGTTCGCTCTTCTATTCGACAGCGATAGGAACCGACTCCAGATTTGCGGACGTGATCGTTGAACAGGCAACCGCATTCGACCAGCGAAAGCAGGTGTTTCAATCCCCCTCGTAATTTCTCGACACACAATTAGGGTTCAAAATGGAAGCGACCAGCACGACTTGCAAAAAGCTGCAGGAAATTGGCGCGTTCGTTCTGGCCGGGGCCAAGACGCCGGACCAGATGTGCATCATCGCCGAGATGATCCGCGCAGCGTGCGACTATCGTTGGGTCGGCATTTATAAAATCGTCCGTGGCGATTTCGTGATCGTGGCCAAGACCGGCAAGTGCCCGCCGGCTTACCCTCGATTTCCGATCACGCAGGGGTTGGCCGGCGCGGCGGTCGAATCGAAGCAGGCAGTCATGGTCGCGGATGTGCACAAGGATCCGCGGTATCTGCCGACGTTTGGAAGCACGCAATCGGAGATCGTGGTGCCAGTAATTGCCGAATCTGGAAAAGTGGTCGGCCTGATCGACGTGGAGAGCGAAAAGCTGAATGCGTTCACCGAGAACGATCGGGATTTTCTTGAGCACGCGGCCTACCTGATTGCGCGCGCCTTGAAGTGAGCGCTCTCGCGCAGGAACGCGCGCTCGGAGATTGGCTGGCAAAAGGACTGCGCTGCATCGGGCAGATCGCAATCGAATCTGGAAAAGACGGAACGTTCGTTCTGCGACATCGCAAGGACACAGAACAAACCGATCTTGTCGTGTCGGACCGGGCGGACGACGCGGCGGAGCTGGCCCGATTCGATGAGGCAGGAAAATATCGTCCGCTGAAAACGGCTCCGACGTTGCGGCACGGATGGGAATTGCGCCTGGGAAACCTGGCTGAGTTGCGCCTGGCGCTGGATTTCTTTTATCCGGGCCGTTTGGCGACGTGGCTGGCCTTTGAAAGAAACGAGCTGATTGCAACGCCGCTCCGCGCCACCCTCGAACGCCAAACCGGAATGTATCGCATTGCCGCCCAAATCGGGGAGGAACAAGCGGACGAATTGGTGGGAAGGTTCTGCCGGTCGGAGGGCGGCTGCCTGCGCACGATCCTTTGGCGGCGTGATGCCGAAGCGACCATTCCATCGACGCGACTGCCACCCGCAAAATTTGATCCGCGTCACGATCAGGCCGGCGGCGGCGAGGCGGTCGTGCCGTTGCTTTGTCAGGAAGCGTGCAATCTGCTCGTCGCGGAAGCGCGGGCCGTCGTCCAATGCGACCGATGATCATCCGAGCGCGCACCATCGTGCCGATGAAAGGCGAGCCGATTCACGATGGCGCGGTCGCGGTCTCCGGAGGCAAGATTACGGATGTCGGCCACTTCCTCGAAGTTACGCAACGGCAGTCCGGCGAAGTTCTCGACCTGGGCGAACAAGTCCTGATGCCCGGTTTGATCAACGCGCATTGCCATCTCGATTACACCATGCTGCGGGGCAAGATCTCGCCGCCGCGCTCCTTTTCGGATTGGATTCAGGCGATAAACGCCGAAAAGGCGAAGCTCACCGAGCAGGATTACATCGATTCGATCCAGGCCGGGTTCGCCGAAGCGCGGCGTTTTGGAACGACGACGATCCTCAACCTGATCGCTCTCCCCAAGCTGGTCGGGGCGATCAAGGAACCTTCGGTCAGGACCTGGTGGTTCGGCGAGTTGATCGATGTGCGGAATCCGGATGAGGCGGAGAAGCTCGCGGATGAAGCAGCTGAGTTGTTGAAACCGGTGAAGCGCTGGGGGTTGGCGCCGCACGCGCCCTTCACCGCGTCGCAACGATTGTATGCGCGGTGCGTAGAGATTGCCCGCCTTGAAAACATCCCGCTGACCACGCACCTCGCGGAATCACGCGAAGAAATGGAGATGTTTCGCAACGCGAAAGGGGCCGCCTTCGATTTTCTCAAAGAGATCGGCCGGCCGATGAAAGATTGTGGCCGGGAGACACCGCTTTCCCTTCTTCTGCGAACCCAGGTGATCGACCAGCGCTGGATCATCGCGCATTTGAACGAGCTCGATGCCGGCGATTTCGATTTGCTCTGCGCCGCACCAAAGTTTCACATCGCGCACTGCCCACGCAGTCACACTTTTCTTGATCATGCCCCTTTCGCACTCGGACGGCTGTACGCGCTCGGCTTCAACATTTGTCTTGGCACCGACAGCCTTGCGAGCAATTCCAGCCTGAGCCTGTTCGCCGAAATGCGCGAACTGCTGCGCAAGGAGTCCAGCCTTTCGCCCCGCGAAGCGTTGGAGATGACAACCATCAATGGGGCAGCGGCCATTGGACAGAGGAAGCAGCTGGGATGCATCAGAGTGGGAGCGTCCGCGGACCTGATCGCGCTGCCGCTGGGCCCATCTACCGACGTCTTCGAAAGCATCGTCGCGTTTGACGACGCAGTCTCGTGGATGATGATCGAGGGCACGATCACGCTGCCTGTGTAGAACTCACTTGGTCCTGCCCGTGAGAATTTCGCAATTTTGCTTTCCTTTTCTCACTTCTGCAATATTCTCCGCCCTGCGCGTATGGCGAAGATCATAGTTATCGATGATGAGCCGGCCATGGTGGAGGTCATTGTGACGCTTTGCCGGGAAAAAGGGCACCAGGTTTTCCCGTTTAACTCCGCGCCGAAAGCCATCGAGCAGCTCGACTCGATCGGGCCACAGGTCGTGATCGCCGACATCAAGATGGAGACGATGACCGGTTTCGATGTGCTGCGCCACGTGCGCGAGCATCATCGGCAGACGGCCGTGATTCTGATCACCGCGTTCGCTTCGGTCGAGACAGCGGTCGAGGCGATGAAGATGGGCGCGTATGATTACGTGACGAAGCCTTTCAAAATCGACGAGCTCCAGATGACGGTGCAGCGGGCGCTCGATTACCAGGCGGCGCTCCGCGAGAACACCTACCTCCGCAAGGAACTCAAGAATCGCTACCGCTTCGAAAACATCATCGGCACCAGCAGCAAAATGCAACTGGTCTACAACCTGATCAACAAGGTCGCGGATACCGACAGCACGGTGTTGATTCAGGGCGAAAGCGGCACCGGCAAGGAACTGGTCGCGCGCGGGCTCCATTTTAACAGCAACCGGCAGCATCATCCTTTCGTGGCGATCAACTGCAGCGCGTTGCCCGAGAACCTGCTCGAGTCGGAATTGTTCGGGCACAAGAAGGGTGCGTTCACCGGTGCGGTGGCGGACAAGCGTGGGCTCTTCGAAGAGGCGAACCTCGGCACCATTTTCCTCGATGAAGTGAACTCGATGGCGCCGCAGTTGCAGACGAAATTGCTCCGCGTCCTCCAGGAACGAGAGGTGCGACGCGTCGGCGATAACAAGAGCGTCCCGGTAAACGTCCGAGTTGTGGGCGCCACGAACGAAGTGCTCCAGGGCAAGATGAAGGACGGGTCGTTCCGCGAGGACCTCTATTACCGGCTGGCGGTTATTCCTGTGGAAATCCCCCCGCTCCGCGACCGACTCGAAGACGTACCTCTGCTCGTGAATCACTTTTTGCAAAAACAGGCCAGCGTCACCGGCGGCGAGCCGAAGAAGATCGATCCCAAGGCGGTCGAAATTCTTTGCCTCTACGATTACCCGGGCAACGTCCGCGAATTGGAGAACGCGATCGAACGAGCCTGTGCTCTCTGTGAGGAAGACCTGATTTTGTCGAGCGACCTGCCGCCGCAAATCGTTGCTGCCGCGCAGGGAGAAAAAAACGAGCAAGCCGTGGCGGCCATGCCTGTCGGCCAATCGCTCGACGAATTCATCCAGCAACAGGAGCGCGGATACATCGAGGCGACGCTTAACCATTGCGGCGGCTCGCGCGAAAAAGCTGCCAGCATGCTCGGCATCAGCATGGCCACGCTCTACCGCAAGGTCGAGTCCAAGAGCAAAAAGTAGCCGTGCGCGTCGCAGAGCGACTGTTCGTTCGGTTCTGCCTGCTGCTTTTTCTTTGCGCCGCGACGACCATTGTGGCCGCCGATCCCGCGCCAAGTACGCGGGAGATCGAGCGGATCAATTGGATGGAGTTCCGCGATTGGGTTCCCGGAAAGATCAACACGGTCCTGCTCCCGCTAGGAACAATCGAACCTCATGGCGTGACCGCGAACGGCTCCGACATTCTCGCACCGGTGGCGATCGCGAAGGAAATTGCGCCGCGGGTTAACGCGATGATCGCGCCGGTCATTCCCTACGGCTTCACCGGCGTCATGGACGCTTATCCCGGGAGCTTCACGGTGCCCGAGGATGTTTATCGCGCCTATGTCCGCTCGGTGCTCGTCGGGCTCGCGAAGAACAAATTCAAAAATATGATCCTGATCAACGGCCATGGCGGCGGGCAGACCGCGATCCTGACCGCGCTCGCCCAGGACGTCGGCCGCGAAACCGGGACGCGGATTCTCGTCGTAAACTGGTGGGCGTATTGTTCCGACGTGACGCTGGAAGTCTTCGGGGAAGATGGCGGACACGCCGCTGAAAATGAGAACTCGTTCATCATGGCGATCGATCCGTCGCTCGTTCACAAGGAGCGCTACAACCAGGACATGGTGACCGCGAATCCCTCGCCCGGAACCTGGAGCGCATACCCAAACCCGTCCAGCATTACCCTTTACAAGGATGGCCAGGGCTACCCGAAATTCGATCTCGCGAAGGCAAAGAGCTACTTCGCGAAGGTGAACGACAAACTGACGAAACTAGTTCAGGAAACGATCCGCAAATGGGACCTGGCCGGACTTTGAAGCGGTCCGCTGATTACCCGCGCTTGGTGTAGATCCGAATTTCCTGCGCGGCCTTCTCGACTTCGTCCAGCTTTTGCAAGGTCGCTTCCTGTTGCTTAAGGATTTCATTGTTCGCCGCCTTCATCTCTTGCAACGCCTTTAGCGTCGTTTCGGTTGAAACGTTGGCGACGGCGGGAGTGACGGGGGTTTTAGCGGTCGTCGCTGGCGTCATTGCGGGAACGACAATCGGCGGTGGTGACTGCGCACTGGCGGCTGAAACAAGCGCCGCCACAGCGAAGATTAGGAAATAGGTGCGCATGGATTACCTTGCCCTGGTCGAGTAGATCTTTGCCTGGCGCAACGCTTCGGCAATCGCGGCCAGCTTCTCGTCGATTTTCTTCTGGTTGTCCGCGATCGTTGCCTGCTGGGCGTGCACTTCTTTGGCGAGCGCGGCGACTTGCTGCTGATCGCGTTCCACATCCTTCGCCGGTTCGGCGGCGCGAGCGTTAACAGAGACTCCAATCAATACGATGGCAATGAAAGCGGACAGGATTTTCATGGAAGCAACTTGGGACGCGTTTTCTAAAAGCAAGTCGTATTCCCTCGCGCCAGCGGACACTCTACGAGGGATCGCGGCGTGGTAATTGCTTGCTTTCCGCCCCTACCAACGCGTACCGTCGAAAATCATGGCCGGCCCCGGGATGCACCAATCACAAAACCTGTCTCTTCAGCAGGTTCTTGCGCCCCAGCTGCAACAGAGTTTGCTCATCCTCCAGGCGCCTCTTCTCGAGCTGCGCAACCTCGTCCAGCAGGAGATGGAAACCAACCCGGTCCTCGAAGAACTCGCGACGGAACCAAATGCGGACGGCATCGAAGAACCAACCCCGGCGACGAAGGCGGACGAAGAGTTCAAAGCCGAGTTCGAGCAGCTGGCCAAGCTCGATGACGAGTGGCGCGATTACATGGCGCAATCCGGCAGCTACAGCGCCCGGTCGCAGGACGAAGAAGAAAAACGCCAGTTCTTCTTCGATTCGATCGCGACCCAGGAAACGTTGCAGCAACATCTCATGGGCCAACTCAACCAGGCCCCGCTTGATGCGGACGATCGCAAGACGGCCGAGCTGATCATCGGCAACATCGACGACAACGGGTTCCTCGGGACGACGCCCGAGGAGATGGCGCTCAACACCGGCATCGCCCAGGAAGATTTCGAGACGATGCTGTTGCTCATCCAGAGCTTTTATCCGCCGGGCGTGGGCGCCCGCGATCTCCGCGAGTGCCTCCTCATCCAGCTCAAGCGCGAAGGAAAAGGAAACAGTCTCGAATATAAAATCATCCAGGACCATATGGGTGACCTGGGGAAACGGCGCTTTCCCGAGATCGCGCGCCGAATGGGCATTGGCGTCGAACAAGTCCAGAAGTGCGCGAACAGCATCGCCCAGCTCGATCCGCGCCCGGGCCAGATTTTTGCCGCCGCGCCGCAAAACTACGTGCTCCCCGACGTGACCGTCGAAAAGATCGATGGCGAATACCAGGTAATCCTGAACGGCGAACAAATCCCGCATCTGCGCATCAGCAACACCTACAAGGACATCATGTCGCAGGATGGGAATGGCAGCGAAGTGAAGGATTATATCCGCGACAAAATCCGGAGCGGAAAATTCCTGATCAAATCGATCCACCAACGCCAGCAGACGATTTCAAACATCGCGCATGAGATCGTGAAGCGGCAGCTCGAGTTTCTCGATCACGGCACCGCGCACCTGAAGCCGATGACGATGGTGCAAATCGCGGACATCGTCGGCGTGCACGAAACTACCGTCAGCCGCGCCATTTCCGGGAAATACATGTCGACGCCGCAGGGTGTGTTCGAGATGAAATATTTTTTCACGCCCGGCTACCAGACATCGAGCGGCGAATCGATGAGCAACACCAGCGTGAAGGAAGCGATCATGGACCTGGTGAAGAGCGAGAA
>JALYIN010000015.1 GCA_030775765.1 Verrucomicrobiota bacterium | reverse complement strand
CCGCGCCGAGAGCCGCGCGAATGGAAATCTCGCGGGAGCGCGCCGTCGCGCGAGCAAGCAGAAGGTTGGCAAGATTCGCGCAAGCAATGAGGAGGACGCATCCCACCGCGCCGAGCAATGTATAGAGAACCGGCTTCACATCGCGCACGGTGTAATCCTGAATCGGCATCATGAAGATGCCCCAGCCTTTGTTCGAATCCGGATATTGTTTCGCGAGTTGCGAGGCGAGCACTTCCAATTCCGCCCGGGCCTGGGCCACGGTTACGCCCGGCCGGAGGCGTGCCACGACGTTAATGTAATGCCCGCCGCGTGCGTCATTGGCGGTTTCGTCCGGCTTGAACGCCATCGGTAGCCACGCATCCACTTTACTCGTTAGGCCAAAGCCGACCGGCGCGACCCCGACGACGGCGTACGGTTCGCCGTTGAGTTGAACAGAACGCCCGACCACATCATGCGCTCCCCCGAAGACGCGCTGCCAGAAAGGATAGCTCAGCACGACCACGTGGTTTTTCCCCGGCGAGTCCTCCTCCGGAAGCAACATCCGGCCAAGGATGGGCTTCACGCCGTAGACGTCGAAATAATGGGCGGTCGCCTTGAGAGCCAGAAGCTGCTGCGGCTCGCCGTCGCCGGTGAGATTGATCCGAGAGCCGGCGTAGGCTGCCAGATATTCATAAGATTTGGTCTGCTTTTCCCAATCGAGATAGTTCGGCGGCGAGACGGAGAATTCGGGGAACTGCGGCAAATTCGTTTCCCGGATGGCGACGATGCGGTCGGGTTCCGAATAATCGAGCGGGCGCAGGAGCACGACATTGACGACGGAAAAAATCGCGGTGCAGGCACCGATGCCGAGCGCCAGGGTAAGGATGGCGACAATGGTGAAGCTCGGCGCTTTAATGAGCTGGCGAAGAGCGTAGCGAAGATCGTTTAACATAAAGTTTGGATTCCTGTCTTATTCTGTACGCAAAGCTGCCATGGGACTGATTTTGGTGGCGCGCCGGGCGGGCAGCCAGGTGGCGAGCAACGCCGCGGCCATCAAAACCACCGGCGCGATTGTGAAAGCAAAGGGATCCGTCGAGCTCACCTGGAAAAGAACAGCGCTGACGATTTTCCCCGTCGCGAGCGCGAGGAGAAATCCCAGGCCGACTCCAGCCGCGACCATGACGAGTCCTTCGCGAAGAATCATCCAGAGCACCGTTTTGCCTTGCGCGCCCAGCGCCATCCGGATGCCGATCTCGCGTGTCCGCCGGGCCACCGAGTATGCCTTTACGCCGTAAATCCCGACAACCGCCAGACCGAGCGCAAGCCCGCCAAAAATCGAGAACAGCGACGCGCCGGCGCGGACAATCCAAAGCTGCGGATTCGCGTCCATGTGCTTTGCGAATGTCCTCAATTCAAGCACCGGCAGACCGGGATCGACCTCTCGAACCGTTCGCCGCAGCAGATCGGCCGTCGCGACTTCGTTCTCCGCGCGAAGCGAGGCGAAGCGGACATAAAAGAACGCGTCGCTGTGAAAGGCGCGGGCGAAAGGTAGGTAAAACGCGCCGGCGGGATCTTTTTCAAACAACCGGACTTTGGTGGTGGGCACAATCCCAACGATCTCGATCGATTCGCCGCGCTTGATCTCATTACTCTCGGCGGCGACATTTTCCGGCGTCGCTTCGGGTCGGATCGGAAACTGAATCCGCTGGCCGAGAGCATCGCCGTCCGGCCAGAGTTTTTTGGCCAACACTTCGTCGATGACGGCGACGGCCGGTCCGCCTGGCTGGCTCACTTCCCGGGCCGTGAAGGAGCGGCCGCGCAGCAAAGGCAAGCCGACGGCGGCGAAATAATCCGCGCCGACGCTGTTCCACCACGGTGAAAACGCGCGTCCGTTGGCCGCGGTAGTTTTGCTGTCGGGCGCGGGATTGACGCCGGCAAGTTGCACATCGCGTTTCACAAAACCGAGGCCGAATGGAACCGTCGCTGAGAGCCCCGCATGCTGGACGCCGGGGAGGGCGGAGAATTTTTCACCGAGCGCTCGATAAAGATCCTGGGCCCGTTTTTCGTCGAAGCCCCCAAGGCTCGCGTCGATTTCCACGAGAAACGTCGTGTCGGTATGCAATCCTGAATCGACCGAAGCCGCTTTCGAAGCGCCACGGATGAAGAGCGCGGCAGCTGTAACTAGAGCGAGAGAAAATGCAATCTGCGCGACGACGAGCGGATTCCGCGGAAGGAATTTCCACCGCCGCCGGCGCACGTCTTCGCAGGCGTGTTGTTTCAAATCTCCAATGACCGCGGTGCGGGAAAGCTTGAGC
>JALYIN010000014.1 GCA_030775765.1 Verrucomicrobiota bacterium | reverse complement strand
ATTGAACACCGTGAAAAATTCGCCGCCGATTGGGTGACCCATATCGTGCGGACCGAGGTCACGCTCGGCGAAACTGCGCACGGTCGTGCTGCCGCCGAGAAAGAAACGTTCATCGATTGGGATTTCCGCCGGCGATGTCCCGTGGCTGTCGAGGCTGTGGATGATTCCCGCGCGCGCCCCGAGCGCGAGCAGCGTCCGCCGATCCGGGTGTCCCGGCGCGGGCTCGTGTCCGATCGGGATGAAATACGTGAACCGGGCCGTGCTGCGGACGAAATCGATCTCGCTCCCGAGCGCGCTCGTGGCGAAATCGAAGGTGCTATCAAAAACGAAGCCGCGGCTCGGGTTCACCTTGCTGTCGCGCAAGTCGAGCGTCTGGGTGATACCGATCGAGCTGACGAAATACGAGGTGTTCCCCAAAAGGATGGGATTAATATCGGCGCTGGTTACCTCTACGTGTCGCCCCGAGAAAACCAGACCGACCTCATATTGTTTGGTGATTTTCCGGGTCAGGTCGAGGCGCAGGCCGGTCTCGAATTTCGAGTAACCATCGAAATCGAAGGTGAGCGCTGAGAGCTTCGCCTTGAACCCGAAATCGGTGTCGAAGAAATACGGATCCTCCCAGAGAATTTCCCATTTGTACCCACGTTGCGACCATTCCGCCAAGGTCGAGATCGGCCGGCCGTACCCAAGGAAATCGCGGTCACGATAACTCGCGCCTACGATCGCGCCGGTATAGGACCCGTAGCCAAGCGCCAGACCCACTTCCTTGCTCTTGGCTTCTTCCGCCGAAATGTCGAGCCGCAACGCATTGCCGCCGATCGGCGTCGGTTTGATTTGCAGGACCGTGAACAACCCGGACTTCATCAGCTCGCGGAACTTCTCGTCCACCAGCTCCGGGCTGTAGGTCTTGCCGCTGAATTTGCTAAACCGCTTTGTCACGTAACCCGGCCGGAGTTTCTGGAGTCCTGTGAGCGTCACGCCGTCGAAATGATAAAGCGGCCCGGGGGTGACCGAGACGAACACCGGCACTTTACCGTTCGTGGCCGCTTCCGGGTTCCCGGTCGCCTCGACTTTCGCTTCGTAATAACCGCGAGCGCGATAATACGTTTGTAACCGGCGCGGAATGTCGGAGACGCGCCCGTCGGTATAGGGTTGCTCCACCAGATCGAGCATTTGGCCTTGGAGCGCCTCCGATCCATAAATGGTCTGGCCGGAAAAGGCGATTTGGCCGAACGAATATTGGCGGCCCTCCGTAATGGGAATGGTCGCATCGACCCGCGAATCATCGTCAGCGTAATGGTAGATCGGTTTCTCCACTTTCGCGTCGAGATAGCCATTCGCGATGTAGAGCCGATGAACAAGATCGGCGCCTTCCTCGACGTCCGCGGCCACGAACGGAAGCTTGCTCTGGAGTTTGGAATAGCGTTCGCGTGTGGGGCCGACGGCGTAATCAAATAGAATTTCCGAAGTCTGATGCCGGTTGCCGACGAAATTTACCAGGCCCAGCGTGACCAGCGGCCCTTCCTTGATATCGAGCACCAGCCGATCGCCCGATTCGATCGTGTAACGCACGTTGACCTTGGCGTAGCCGTGCTTGCGGTAGAACAGTTCCAGGAAAAACGCGGCGTCGTCTCCGCGAGCGGCCGTGAGACCGTACTGATCGATGGTGACGATTTGTTCCTTCAACACCGAGCGAAGCTCCTTTTCCTTGAAAGCGCTCTGCCCGCGGAATTCGATCACGCTCGTCCGCTGCGCTTTCTTTTCCTGCTCCTTCTTGACCACGCGCTCCGCCTTGTCTTTCTCCTCCGGCTTGGGCACCTTCACGGCCGTCTGCGCCAGGGCCGCGGCGCCGACAAACGAGAGCGCGAGGGCCATGCCTAACGAGACCATCTGCAACCAGGCCGTTCGACCTGCGCGTCGGAGTCTTGAAATAGCGCGGCTCATCTCACTTGAATCGGACCAGATACTTTACCATGCCGCGAAAATCTCCCCCAACCTGGAGATCGCCGATCAACATGAACTGTTCGTTTAGCTTCAGCCGCGCGGTCGCCGTCTGCTGGCCGGTGCGCGGATCGACGTTGCCCACGTCCACCTGCAACTTGTCGAACACGGAGTTGCTCTTGGTCGCCTCGCCCTTCTTGAAAATCTTCCGGTAAAACTGCTGGATCAGGAGCATGGCGGCGCGCCCGGCGAGCACGTTGTTGTTGCCCACCAGTTCCTCGCGGGTTGTCCCGGTAGCGAGGAGCGAGATGATTTCCTCCTGCGGCAAGGGCGGCTCGCTGCTGAAAACAGCCTCCGGCGCGAGCGACGTGCCAAACACGTAAACGTGGACTGTGTAATCGCGGATCAGCGACGTGCCCTGCAGGTCGATCTTGGGGTTGAACGAATCGCTCGGGTCGAAGTAGAGAACTCCGGAGGAAATCTCGAGCCGGCTGAACGGCAGCGTCGCCTCGACGTTCTCGAGCCGGACTACCCCTTGCAGCGCAGGACGCAAACCCGTGCCGGTCAGGTGCAGGTCCACGATTGCGCCGCCGCTCGCGAGATTTCCGCGAATCAAAAACGGATCTTTCGTTTTGACCATCACATCGAATTTCCAGTCGCGGATCGGCGGCTGCGGGATGGAGAAATCGGGACGATCGGACGGCGGCTGGGGCGCCGGACGGCCAGGAAGTCCGATCGGGATCAGGTCCACATTCTTTAGAAGCGAACTGTTCGTTAGGGCGACTGTCCCGGTCACCGTCGCGTTTTTGAGCGGCCCTACGATTTTCACGTCCGCGTCCGCTCGCGCGGTGAGCGTATCATTGCGCGCCACCAGGACGCTCTGTGCCTTCACTTGAAAATTGAGATTCGGTTCTGTCAGCTTTGGGAAAGTCACCTGGCCCGAGACCGAGAACGGACCACCGGCGAGATCGCCGTTGAATTGTTCGAAATGCAGGACGTCGCCGGCGAAAGTCATGCGGGAATGGAACCCGCTCACGGACGGCAGGGTCGTGTTGGTAAACCGCGCCATATTGATGGTGATGTCGCCGGAGCCGCTTAAGACCGGTTTCGCAATCGTGCCCTTGATGTTCACGTCCAGGGCGAGATCGCCGTCGAGCTGGGTGATGCCCGGGAGAAATTGCCGGAGAAAATTCACGGAGCTGCGCGGCATTTGCACTTTGGCGGTCAGCGGTGTCTCCTCATTGAACCGCTTTTCTTCGATCATCTTCGGAATGTCGAAGGGAATATTTCCAGTGATCAGGACCGGCTGGATTTTGGTCTGCTGCAATTTGCCGTTGAAAGCGAGCTGGTTGTTTTGCAGCTCCGCCACCATATCGAACGTCGCCGGCTCGAGTTTCGGATACTCGGCGCTGTGAAGATCGCGCATCTGCAGGTCCAGCCGGCTTGCCACCTGCGCCAGCGTCCCGTTCGCGTCGAGCTTCACGTTAAGCAAACCGGTCCCGAGCGGCGGCAGCCCCAGGTCCGCGAAAAGTTTTTTTAAGTCCAGGTTCTCGGATTGGAATGTGACCAGCACTTTGCCGTCCGAGAGGAACAGCGGATTTTCCGTGCCGATGTTTTTCCAAACGAATGGCAGTGAGACATAACCGGTCGCATACTTCGCCTGGCCCTGGTCGATTTGGACCTTGCTGACCTCAAGAGTTGAATCCTTTGCGGTCAGGATCGCCTGGAAGCTCATCTTATCGCTGCCGAGAAAAATCGTCGGAACGTTGAGACCTTCCGGCGAATAATCCGCGTCGATGTTCGCCTGGAGCGCCTTCAGGTTCGCGTAGCGTCCTTTCTCCAGCTTCAATTTAAGCGACCCGGAATTTTTCCAGTCCGCGGCGTCGCCGCTTCCCTGCCAGTCGATCACAAGCGACCCGCCGATGTCGTTTTTGTTTCCCATCGCGATGAGAAGCGGTTTCAAGCGCGCCAGGTCCGCGACGTTCGCGGATAACACGCCATTGTAATGCCACGGTTTATCCAGCGAAAACATCCCGTAGCCCGCGATGTAATCGCGCTCGTTCAGCTTTGCCGTGAAATCATTCAGGTAAGCGACATTGCGGGAAATCACGACCTGCGCGCTCACCTCCGGAATCGTCACGTTCCGGAATTTCAGGTTCGAGCCGTAGAGCGAGAGCTGGCCATCGGCTTTTCCGTTGGTCGTTCTGACCTCCCCGGCAACCTGGACCGGGCCGGTGATCCGGTTCGGCGAATCCGCCGGCCAGTAATCACCGAGCTCAATCGCGCCTAACGAAACCGAAAACGTTGCGGGCTGCGTGCGCAACTGCGCGAGATCGTCCGGCAACACGTAGCTTCCGGAAGCGGTAAAAGTGTTTTCCTTCCGAACGGCCACGAAGCGCTCGACTGTGACGTTCGGCCCCTCGCTGGTGATATCCGCACTCGCGGAATCGAACAGGTTTTCGCCGGAATGCCCGTCTGTCATCTCGATGTGGATCTGGGAACGCAAGTCGGTGTAATACATTTTCCGCTCGTTCGTCGGCGGCATTTGTTTCGAAGCTTTAACTGTTCCCGTCACCTGCACCGCGCCCGTGTCGCCATACCCCAGCGGCCCTCCCGAAAACGCCAGGTCAGCGCGCAAGACAGCGTCCTTGATCTCGGCGACTCCGGTAATATTGGCGGCGCCGGTTATCGGTTGCGCGAAACGAGCCGTCAGCGATTGCAGATCGGGCAGCGCTCCGGTGAACTCGAACCGGGCGCCGTAACGGCCAAACTCCCGGATGTGATTTGGAAGTTGCGTCGTTCCCTGGAAGCCGATTTTGTTCAAGCCATTGGTCGCTTCCCCGGACTCGACAGTCGCTACGCCGTCGCGCGCGATCGTGTTCACCGTGACGCGGTCGAAGAAAACATTTTCCTGCCGCAAATTGTTGATCTGCGCCTGGAGCGATCCCGCCCAAGTGCGCGGCGCGTCGATAGTGCCATCGGCCTCGATGGTGAGACGCTGGACGTCCCCCGCGAGGAATTCCGGCGGCCGGCCGAGATAACCGCGCAAGGTGTCGAGCGAAACATGTTCCGCGACCAGGCGCAGCTTCGTGTTCAACGATTCCGCCGTTTCCTTCAGCCCGAGAGAACCGGCAATAGTTCCGCCGGCAAGCGAAGCATCCAGCACCACTTCCAGGGAGCGCCCCGCAATGTGCGATGCGTCGAACGCGATCAGCCGAATTTGGTTTTGTTCGTCCAGCTTCAGCCCGCTGATCACCAGGTTCTTGTTCGTGTAGGAAGTCGTCGCCGAGATGTTCCGCCAGGCGTCGGCGTTCGGGATTTGCAGAATCGCCGCACGCAGCTCGCCCGGGTTCTTGGGATCAAGCCCGAGAGTAAAATGCTCGAGAACAAAATCGGGTGTCTCCGAGGTCGAGCGAACCAGCAGGCTGGCATCGGAAATCAGGAGCCGCTCCGGAAACACCGGGAACAATCTCAGGCGCGCATCTGGCGGCGGTATCTTCGGTTTCAAAGAAGCCTTCGCCGGATCCAAAACGATTCGCGCCGTCCGCACCTCCGCATTCTTGAGTAGTTCGGTCGGACCCTGCCGCACCCAGTCCCAAAGGCTGTAGTCGGCCCGGATGTAATCGACGTCGATTGATTCCACGATCGTGGGACCGATGGGCGAGACATGCAGGTTTCGGATCGCAACGCTGGTAAAAATGCTGCCCTCGAGGGTGCAATCGATCTTGAGGTTCGCCTTCGCGGCATAGCCATCGGCATAGGAGCGGCCAATGCGGAAAAGGATGGGGCGATGAAAAATTAGAGCGAGCGCCAGCAGCGCCAGGAGGGCACGGACGGTCCACCACCGCCAGGAGCGGCGAGGGTCGTCGAAGAGTTTGCGGTTTTCATCCACGAGGGGGGTAACTTATTTCCACGAGGGTAAAGAGCAACCGGGAGCCTTTGGTGCGACCGGCTGCCCGGGGGAATGCGTATCCAGCGTAAATACGCAATGAAAGACAATCGATTTGCTGCGCAGGCCGAGGCCACATTTCGTGAGTTCGTTTTGCGACCTGCGTTCCCCTGCCTGGGGGCAAAGGCGGCCCTCAACTCGGACTCCTATTCTCTCCACGTCTTTCCAGAACTCGGCAGCGCGGCTGCAACCACGGTGCTCGCGACGGGTCTTTACGATTTCATAGCGTCCGAAGTCACGGCGGCCAATGAATACGCGACCCTCGTGGCCATCTTCGAACAGCCTCAAGGACTGGATGAGATCGGGTTTGAAAATCTGTTCTGGCGACAACTGCGCGCGTTGCATCAGCACGACGCGGCTCGCTTCGACTGGGACCCGAATGTGCGCTCGGACCCGGCGGACCCGCATTTTTCCTTCAGCTTTGCCGGCCAGGCGCTTTATGTGATCGGCATGCACGCCAACAGCTCGCGGGAGGCGCGCCGGTTTCCGTGGCCGACGCTCATTTTCAACCCGCACGAACAATTCGAGCGGTTGCGCGCGGAGGGGAAATGGAAACGGATGCAGGAATCTATTCGGCGCCGCGACGTGGCGCTGCAGGGAACAATCAATCCGATGTTGAGCGATTTTGGCGAGCAATCCGAAGCGCGACAATATTCGGGCCGCGCCGTCGAGGACAATTGGCGTCCGCCTTTTCAGCCAGTAGAACGTAAATGCCCGTTCGCGCATTAGCGGACCGATGAACCGGCTCGAACCGCAAACCGGCACGGCCTTCGTCTTGCACGCCGGCCAACTGCTGCGCGTGATTGACCTCGAAGGGGAACAGGTCGCCGATCTCACCGCCTTCAACCATTCAGATAAAGCCGAATGGCTTTCCTCCGGCCGCAGCATCGATTACGCGAACCGGATTTACCTGACCAAAGGCGACATCCTCTATTCGAATCGCAGCCGCCCGATGTTCACGATCGTTGAGGACGCTGTGGGCCGGCACGATTTCCTCCTCACCCCCTGCAGCCCGGAAACGTTCCAGATTATTTACAAGAACGCCGCGGCACACCCGAGCTGCTTGCACAATCTCGCGAGGCATTTGGCAGCGTTCGGCATCACGCCCGATTCCATTCCGACCACGTTCAACATTTTCATGAACGTTGAGATTGACGCCGGCGGGGTGCTCAAGATCCTGCCACCCCGATCCAAAGCCGGCGACTCGATCCTCCTGCGCGCCGAAATCGATTTGATCGTCGGTGTCACCGCCTGCTCGGCCGAAATGTCGAACAACTACGCCTTCAAACCGATCGGTTACGAAATCAGGTAGAGACGCATTTCCGAAGCCTCCGTTTGTCTACGCTGGCAAATTCGACGGACGGTTCAAAAAAACGCCCCTACCCGGGTTCGCGATTGCATGGGAAGTCGCCGGGCGTCACTGTCTTGGCTCGCGCATGAACCCAGACAAACTTTTTGATTACCTTGAAGGAAATCTCCCGGAGGCCGAGCGCACTCACCTGGAAAAACAGATCGCCAGCGATCCTCAGCTCCAGCGCGAACTGGCCATCGCGCGGGAAATGCATCGGCGCTCCCGCGGTTCCCGCGAAGTAATACTGGAAGGCAACGATCCGGATATTCCCGCGCCTCCCAGGCCGCTCGGTCGCCGCCTGATCACCGCCTTCGCCGCGCTGGTCTTGGTTAATGTCCTCGTCGGCATCGCTTTCATCATCGGCAAGAAAGACGGCACCGGTGAAATGCGCGCGCGCGAAGCGGCAACGCGAAAGCAACTGGAAGCGTCGCTTCAGAAAACGGCGGAGACTTCCCTGCCGCTACCGACAATCGGTGATGAAATCCGTTTGTCGGCGGCAGCCACCGAACGAGAACGGGTGGCCGACAATGTCATCGCGTTGGCCAAGCAATCCGGCGGTTCGGCCGCCAAAGCGCCGCCGGACGAGAAAAGCATTGTCGTCGTAGTCGAACTGCCGTCGATGCGCGCGGATGAATTCCGGCGCGCGCTCGCGCCCCTTGCGCCTCCCGACTACTCACCGCGGCCCGAGGCGTCACCCTCCGCCGAAAAGCGGGCGATCCTCCAAGTGCGGGTCGGCGACGTGCCCTCCTCTCCTGCACCGTGATCGCCAAGGCCGATGATCGCGATCACCTTTGCCTTGCCCGCGGAAAGTTCCGATTTCGTTCGGTTACTTGAGAACCGCGTCAGCGTTTCCCGTGAAGGCGTCGAAACGATCCGCGGACGTCTTCACGAAAAATCGCTGGTCGTCATCCATACCGGCGTTGGCAAGAAAGTGAGCCGCGAGAGAATGGAGACCCTCCTGCGTCGGGAACGTTTCGAATATCTCATCAGTTCCGGATTCGCCGGAGCGCTGGAAAAGGATCTCAAGGTCGGGCACTTACTCGTCGCTGAAAATTTCTCCAGTCCCCAGCTTTTGGGCTCGCCAAAGCTGGTCCTCGCCGATGACAAAACTTTTGTCGGCAAATTGCTGACCGTTTCGCGAATGATCGTGACGATCGAAGAGCGAGAGAGCCTCAACAAAAAAACCGGGGCGGCGGCGGTGGACATGGAAACGGAAATCCTCGCCGAAGTTTGCGCGGCGCACGATCTCCCAATGCTTTCGCTTCGCGCGATCAGCGACACGCCCTCGGAACCATTCCCGGTTCCGGCCCAGGTGCTCTTCGACGTCGCGAAACAGGGAACCGATTTCTTTCGCCTCGGATCTTACCTGCTCACCCACCCCGGCGCCTTCGCGCGTCTCAATTCTTTTCGCCAGCGCGTCGCGGTCGCGCGGAAGGCGCTGGCCGACGCGCTCGACACGATCTTGCGCGCCGATCTTTTGTAGCCGCTTCGCTGGGCGAAGCGTGAGATCGATTTGCAACTCCCGCGTCGCCCACAGGGCGGCGGCTACAGAAGAGTTACAGCGCCGGTTCGACGTGCACCAGCACGTCGGCAATCCGCGCGTCGGTTTGTTTAATTGCGTCCTTCACTCGATGCGCGATGTCGTGGCCATCGCGCACAGAAATGGCGCTATCAACACCGACATGCAGGTCGACATAAAACGAAATCCCCATTTTCCGGACGAGGCATTTCTCCACATTCAGTACGCCCGGAACTGAAACTGCCGCCTCCTTGATGGTGGCGACAATTTCGCCGCGCGGCGCGGTGTCGAGTATTTCGTGCAAGGCAGGGAAGAGAAGCCGCCACCCATTCATGGCGATGACGGCTCAGGCGAAAAGAGCGGCCCAAGCGTCCGCGCTGTACCATTTTTCCCCGCCGATTAAAGCGACCGAGATTCCAAGGAAAGCGGCCGTCGAAGTCAGAGCGTCGGCGCGATGATGCCAGGCATCGGTTTTCACGGCGGTGCTTTCGACATCTTTCCCGATCCGGATCACGAACCGGTACAACGATTCCTTCACGACAATCACCACGATCAACACGACCAGCGTGAAGGGCGCGGGGCCGTGGTGCGGCGTGAAGATTTCCCGCACGCTTTGAATGGCGAGAGCGACGGAAGCGAGCAGCACCCCCATCGCCACGAGACCGGCCGCGAGCGGCTCCGCCTTTCCGTGGCCGTAAGGATGCGTCCGATCCGGGGGGCGCGACGCGAATTTCAAGCCGCCCCAGATGACGACCGAGCCGGCAATATCGAGAGCCGATTCGATTCCGTCCGCGATCAGGACGTAGGAATTACCGAACAGGCCCGCAGCGATTTTCGCCGCGGCCAGGACGACGTTGACCATCATGCCGGCAAGGGCAACACGCGCGCCGCGTTGCATGTTGCTGGCAGGATCGTTCGAGATAGGCTGAACGCGCTCCGCTATCATGAGTAAGACTTTTAAGGCCGCGATCTACGAAACGCACGGGAATCCGGCGGAGGTTTTGCGCGTCGTCGATTGTCCGTGGCGCGACCCCGAGCCGAAGGAAGTAGTCGTGAAAATGTCGGCGGCGCCAATTAACCCGGCCGACCTGAATTCTATCGAGGGCAAATATCCGATCAAGGCGGAGTTACCGGCGACGCCGGGGATGGAAGGAGCGGGCGTCGTGATCGAAATCGGATCGGCGGTGCGAGATCTCGCAGTCGGGACCCAGGTTATTCTACCGCACAGTTTCGGGACCTGGCGAGAAGTTGCTGTTATCGCGTCGGACAAATTGGTCGCACTGCCGAAAGGGATCAAGCCGATCCAGGCGGCGATGCTCAAGGTGAATCCGATCACCGCGTGGCGAATGCTGCACGATTTCGTCTCGTTGCGTCCGGGCGAATGGCTGATTCAGAACGCGGCGAACTCAGGGGCCGGGCAGTGCGTGATCCAAATCGCGCGGGAATTGGGATACAATACGGTGAACGTCGTCCGGCGCGCGGAATTAGTAGATGAACTGCGCTCGTTAGGCGGCGATGTGGTTCTCGTGGACGGCGAGAACCTTCGCGATCAAGTGGCGGCAGCGACGCAACGGGCGCCGATTCGGCTGGCGCTGAATGCTGTGGGCGGCGACAACGCGCTGCGGATCGCGAAGTGCCTCACGTCCGATGGAACGATGGTTACGTACGGCGCGATGAGCTTGGAGCCGCTCTGCATTCCGAACGGCATGCTCATTTTCAAGAACCTGCGCTTCACCGGTTTTTGGGTAAACAAGTGGTACGACGCGGCCACGCCGGAGCAGCGTGCCGAAACCTTCGCGCCGCTGTTCGAAATGGCGAAGCGCGGATTGCTGCGTTCCAAGGTTGAGAAAAGTTATCCGCTCAGCGAAGCAAAAACTGCGATCGCGCACGCCTCCCAGAACAAGCGCAACGGAAAGATCGTTTTTGCTCTCGGGTAGGGTGGGCGTCTCGCCCGCCGGTGATCGCGTCTCGCGATCACGAACTCTGAAAAGATTGTTTTGGCAAGATGCCAAAACCGGCGGGCGGGACGCCCCCCCTACCCGAGACACTTGCACAAATGCCCGCTAAGCGCGCACCCGGCTGAACCGCCCGCG
>JALYIN010000013.1 GCA_030775765.1 Verrucomicrobiota bacterium | reverse complement strand
CTCAAAGTGAAGGTCAAGGGCGATAACGTGGTCGAGCGTGCGAAATGGCTCGCCGCCCAGCGGGAGAAGGAAGGCTACATGTCGCAGTTTGTGGCCGACGAAAAAGAGGGTGGCCCGCAGATCCTCGAATGCCATTCGCCTATCCTGAATTTGCTCGACCAATACCCGATCATCGGCCGCCTCGAGAAGGACATCGTCGAAGGTGTCCTCGGGACGGAAGTGCGCCGCGAAGAGACCCGCACCTCGGGGCTCTACGAGTGCGCCTTTTATTTCGCGGTCTGATCTAACCGCGCATTTCCCACGCGGAGAATTCCCCTTTCGCCGGGTGCGAATCTCAGTTGATTGATGGCCCCATGCTTCGGGCTTTTCCCACCGCCGTCATTGAGAATTTGCAGCCGCTCGTGGATGGCGGGCGCTACATGGTCAAACGCGTGGTCGGCGACGACCTCGCGGTCGCGGCGGATGTTTTCAAGGATGGCCACGACGTTGTCGCGGCCGCGCTGAAATGGAGAAAACTCGGCGAGACGGCCTGGCACGAAACCCGGATGGCGCACGTCGATAACGATCGCTGGCGTGGCGTCTGCACGCTCTACGAAAACGCCATCTACGAATACACAGTCGAAGCCTGGACCGATACGTTTAGTGGCTGGCAACATGAGTTTGCGGCGAAATTCGAAGCGGGCATCGATAAACTGTCCAGCGAGATTCTTGAGGGCGCGGCTTTGCTCGATGACGCGGCGGCGCGGGCGGCGACCCTTGCCGACGCCGATCGGTTGCGCGAGCTGGCCAACGCGATGCGAACGGCTGAGCCCGCTGAGGCCAACGCGATCGCGCACTCCGGCGAACTGGAAGTGCTGATGGCCACCTACCCGGATCGCGCCAACTCCACGCAATACGGCCCAGCGCCGCGCGTCGTGGTGGATCGAAAGGAAGCGCGCACGGCTGCCTGGTATGAATTCTTTCCGCGCTCAGCCGAAGGATGGCCGGATCGCGGCTCGACGTTTCGCGATTGCCTGCCCCGCGTCGATGACGCGAAGGCGATGGGATTCGATGTCATCTATTTTCCGCCGATCCATCCCATTGGTCACACGAATCGAAAAGGCCGGAACAATTCCGTGACGTGCGAGCCGGGGGAGCCCGGGGTGCCGTATGCGATCGGCAGTGAGTTGGGCGGGCACAAGGCGATCGAGCCAGCGCTCGGCACTTTTGAGGATTTTGCCTGGCTCGAGAACGAGATCCGGAGCCGCGGCTTGGAAATCGCACTTGATTTCGCCATCAACTGTTCGCCGGACCATCCCTACGTCCGGGAACATCCGGAGTGGTTCTACAAACGCCCGGACGGCACGATCAAATACGCCGAGAACCCCCCGAAGAAATACGAAGACATTTATCCGCTGAATTTCCGGTGCGAGAATTGGCGCGCGCTCTGGGAAGAGATGAAGAGCATCATTCTCTTCTGGGCCGAGCGCGGCGTCCGCATTTTCCGCGTGGATAATCCGCACACCAAACCGGTCGCGTTCTGGGAGTTTCTGATCACCGGTGTCCGCGCCCAATATCCGGACACGATCTTTCTTTCAGAAGCGTTCACCCGGCCGAAAATGATGAAAGCGCTGGCCAAGGCCGGGTTCAGCCAGAGCTACACCTACTTCACCTGGCGCACCGCGAAGGCCGAGCTGACCGAATATTTCACCGAGCTGACCCAGACCCAGATGCGCGAATATTTTCGCGGCAACCTTTTCACAAACACACCGGACATCCTGCCGCTTCACTTGCAGGAAGGCGGCCGGCCGATGTTCATGATCCGGTCGGTCCTGGCGGCGACGCTCTCGAGCGTTTACGGGATCTACAGCGGCTTCGAGTTATGCGAGAACGCAGCCTTGCCCGACCGCGAGGAATATCTCGATTCGGAAAAGTATCAGTTCAAGGAACGCGACTGGGACGCACCCGGGAACATCAAGGACTGGATCACGCGCGTGAACCAAATCCGGAAAGAAAACCGCGCCCTGCATCTCTACGACAACCTCCGCTTTTACCGCGCCGATAATCCAGCGATCATCTGCTACGCCAAGATGACCGAGGCGCGCGACAACATCATCCTCGTCGTCGTGAATCTCGATCCGGTCCGGTCGCAGAACTCCTACGTTTACATTCCGCTCTCCGAATTCGGCCCGATGGATTCCGACGCTTACCAGGTCCACGACCTCCTGACCGACGCTCGCTACCCCTGGCGCGAGGAACGAAACTACGTCGAGCTAAACCCATCCATCCAGCCCGCGCACATCTTCCGCGTCCGCCGCTGGCTCGGCGGGGAGAAGTTTGTTTGAACAAGGACGGGCCGAGCGCCGTCTCTCGTCTGACCGTCATTTGCATCCCTTAACCTCGCTGCCTATCGTAACAGCACTTTCGGAATGAATATTTTCTCGCTGTTCGCGGGCGCCGCAATGCCATTTCTGGCGCAGACTCCGGCCCCGGTCGCTCCCGATTTGCCGCGCACTCAATCGATCCTCGATACCCTACGCGCTGCCGGGCCGGTGATGTACGTCCTGCTCGCCATGTCCATCATCCTGGTGATGCTGGTGGTGACTTATTTTCTAACTATTCGCCGCGGCGCGGTCGTCTCCAGCGGATTCATGGCAACGGCGGACGCGCTTCTGCGCAAGCGCGATTATCTTGGGCTCCTGGCGGTTTCGAATCGTCACGGCGAAGCGGTCGCGCGGGTCGTCCAGAAGGTGCTCGATTTCACGACGAAGAATCCCAGCGCCGATTTTGCCCAGGTGCGCGAGATCGCGGAGACGGAGGGAACCCGTGTGGCGTCGAGTTTGAATCATCGAGTCATTTATCTCGCTGATATCGGGACGATCGCCCCGATGCTCGGGCTGCTCGGCACTGTTTTCGGGATCATTACTTCCTTCAGCGCGCTGGGTTCCGACCTCGGCACGCATCGCTACGCGATGCTCTCGAGCGGCGTCAGTACGGCGCTGGTGAATACGGCCGCTGGTCTGGCCGTTGGCATTCCTGGGATGATTTTCTATGCCTATTTTCGTGGGAAAGTGCAGCGAATCATTTCCGACCTCGAATCAGCCGTAACGCATGTCCTAGCTCTACTGTCCTTGCAGTACAACAAACGGATGCCAGAGCGGACCCCCGTCCTGCTCGAAGATGAATTCTAAGTCTTCGGCAGGCGTCTGACAGACGCCCGACAAACATGAATTTACGGAGACACGCTACCCCGCAGCACCCGGGTATTCAGCTGGCGCCGCTGGTCGACGTTCTGCTTCTGCTCCTGATTTTCTTTCTGCTGACCTGGAACGCGGCCCGGAACGAGAACGAGCTCGACGTCAAAGTTCCGAAAGCTTCGTCGGCAAAAGAGAAAACGGCCACGATGGGCGACGTTGTCGTTAATGTGAAGACGGACGGTAACGTGGTGGTGAATCGGCGGACACTGAGCACGACCGAATTGAGCGACATGCTGAAAAACCTTGTTCAGCTTTATCCCGAACAGGCGGTCGTAATTCGGGGCGATGAAACCGGCGCCTACAAATACATCGTCAACGTGCTGAACATTTGCAGCGAAGCGGGGGTAACGAACGTCGCTTTCGCCACGGCAAAATGAAAACGCCGTGGGGCGCGGTTTGCCTCGCGCAAGCGGCGCTGATTTTTTTTGCGGCGCTTCCCTTTGCCGTCGCGCAGCAGAAAACTCCGGAAGTTCGCCGCGCCCAGCCGGTCGACGAGCCGCCCACCCCGAAAGCGGTTCCGTTCGACTCGCCTGCGCCTTCGGCCAAGCCGCGGCGCACTTCGGGGG
>JALYIN010000012.1 GCA_030775765.1 Verrucomicrobiota bacterium | reverse complement strand
CTTCCGAGCCATCCGTGCGCCGGGGCCCCGTGCCGTTTAGCAAGACGAGCCGGCCTTTCGGCACGAATGGCGGCACGACGACCGTGGGAACGGCGATCGAGAATCTCGTTCCGCGCGCGCACGTTCCCGCGCCAAAAGTTGAGCCGATAGAAACACCGGTCGTCCAACCGATCGCGGAGATCGTGTCGGAGCCGGAGAAGCCAGTGGTTTCCGATTTCGACCGCGAACTGGTCTCTGCGCCGATTACGGAAGTCGCTGAATTCAGTTCCGTCGGCGAACCGCAGGTCATCGAAAAAACCGCCGAGGTTATCGAAAGCGTTGAGGAGATTCCAGCGGCCGCGAAGGAAGAGCCAGTTTTCGCCGAACCCGCGTGGATCGAGCCCGCCCCGCCCGAACCAGTCTGGACGCCTGTCATGCCGGAGCCGGCTTGGGCGCCGGCGGCGTTCGAACCAGCCACGCCGGTATTCGAAACTCCCGCGCCTGTCGAAGAATTGACCCAGCCGGTGGCTGAGACTTCTACCTCGTTCGAATCGGTCAGTGAACCACTGGTGATTGAACCGGAGATTGCTCCGGTGCCGGTCGCCGAAATTTCCGACTCGGAACCAGTTGCACAAGGGCCACCTATCCCGTATCAAGTTCCCGCGTTTGAGACCGATTCACCGATGGCTGAAATCACCAAACCGGAGCCGGAAGAGCTTCCCGCGCACGCCGCCAAGGGCGTCGCGCGGGGAACCTCAATGGCCGGAGTGGGCGCGCTTCGCCATTCTGTAGAATCGCCCTCGTTCGCGCCACAAGTCATATCCACCGAGCCTCTGGCTCAGCAGCCAACCACACCAGCCACCATGCTTCAACCGAACCAACCAACACCCGCTCCTTCGATTCGTCCCAGCCCAATGACCGGAGGCGCTCCTCAAGTTCAATCTCAAGCTCAACCCTCGAGCGGTATGCAGACCGCCGTGCAACTCACGTTCTCCTTTGAGATAGCCTCGATGCAACTGACGCCGAGTTTCAAGATGGGCGCGCTTCAATTGAAGCCCACCTCGAAGATTGTCACCATGCGGCTCGCGCCTTCGCAGCAACCGCAGCCTGCGATGAATCTCCAGGTTACGTTCGAGATCGCGACCGTGCAGGGAGCAGGCGGCGGCATCGGCCAGATCCGGCTCACGCCCTCGCAACAACAACGCCCGAGCGTGATCAGTTCACCGGCGTTCAACATCGCCGGCCTGCAGCTTCTGTCCGGCTCGGATAGCGGCGCCGTCCAGATAACCCCGTCTCAGCAGGGCCAGGCTTCGGTGCACGTCACTGGCCGCTTCCAAATAGCGACGGTCGAGTTTTCGCCCTCGTTTGAGATTGCGTCGTTGGTGTTGAATGCGACTTCCAAGAGCGTGTCCGTGCAATTGCCAGGCGCCGGGCCGAGCGCGGTTGAAGGAGCGCCCGTGTTTGAGATCGCGAATGTCCAGATCACCGGCAACGGCGAGATCGGCATGATGCAGCTCAACGCCCAGGGCGCCGCGCCGAAAGCCGCGTAAGAGAAATTGCAGATCAGTTGCGATCGAGGAGGCGCAGTGGCCTCCTCGTTTTGCGTACGGCTGTAGCGTGCGCTCTCTTCAGCGCATGGGTTCGAGGCGATGGGTCCGCTGAGACAGCGGACTCTACAACCTCCTACTTCTTTGCGAATCGTCCGCGATTTAGGGAGCGCAAGTTCGCCGGCACAAATTCGCCATCGCGCCGGATCAGCTTTCCATCGAACCAGACTTCGCCGCCGCCATAATCCGGCCGCTGGATGTTCACCATGTCCCAATGGACCTGGCTACGGTTTCCGTTATCGGCATCGTCATAGGCCTGACCCGGGGTGAAGTGAAACGACCCCGCGATTTTTTCGTCGAAAAGAATGTCGCGCATCGGATGAAGCACGAACGGATTGAAGCCGAGCGAGAACTCCCCGATGTAACGGGCCCCGGGATCGGAGTCGAGGATCTTGTTTAGCTTCTCCGTTTGATTGCTGTCGGCCTTTACGATCTTCCCATCCTTGAACTCGAGCCGGATGCTATCGAACCCAGTCCCCTGATAAATCGTCGGCGCATTGAAGAGCACGTAACCCTGAACCGAATCCTTCACCGGGCAGCTGAAAACTTCGCCGTCCGGAATGTTGCGATCGCCGCCGCAAATCACCGAGCCTATGTCTTTGATGCTGAAGCGCAGATCGGTCCCGGGCCCTTTAATTTCTACGCGATCGGTTTTGTCCATGAGGGTCTTCAGCGCTTTCATGCCCGGATGCAATTTCCGGTAATCGAGCGTGCAGACCTCGAAATAGAAATCTTCGAACGCCTCTGTGCTCATGCCGGCAAGCTGCGCCATGGAAGGCGACGGCCAGCGTAGGACCACCCATTTCGTTTTCTGCACCCGCCAGTCCGTGACCGCCCGCATCTTTTTCGCGACGAGTTTCATTTGCTCGGGCGGCACGTCGGACAGTTCCGTGATGTTCTGGCTGCCGCGGACGGCGATGTAGGCGTCCATCTTTTTCATCCGCGCCAGTTCATGGATCGCGCTGAGATTGAGCTGCCGTTCCGTCGCGTTGAGAGAGAGCTCCCGGTTCAACCGAGCCCGGTAAATCTGCGCGAACGGAATCGCGCCCGCGTTTCGCGCCGCCCGCACCAGCGCGATCGTCATTTCATCCGGCACATCGAACGTCTCGATGAGGACCGTTTCGTTGCGCTTCAATCGAGTCGAGTATTCGACGAGAACCTTGGCCAGTTTGTCGTAGCGCGGATCATGCATAGCCGCTTACGATTCCACCCCGGTCGCCGGATGCAACCCGTGGGAGGGGATGTCATTCCAAGGATGACATCGGCCCAAGGAGCGGCGATTTTCCAATCGTCGGATGGATGAAAACGAAGACGCGGTTTCAAACCGCCGTCCCTTGAGGCTTGCCTTCTATTCATCACGCTCGAATGAACTTCGCTGCGAATGCGCCATCGAAGCCGTCCCGAAAGGGGAGCAGGGAAATCTGCTCGCCAAGTTTTAGAAATGGAAACTGGCTAAGAATTGCGCGGACAACGTCCTCGTTCTCTTCTGGCTCAATACTGCAAGTGCTGTAGACAAGCGCGCCGCCGGGTTCGAGCCACGGGATCGTCGCGCGAACGATGCCAAGTTGCTCGGCCTGCATTCGCGAGAAGCTTTCCGGCTTTAGTCGCCAGCGGAGATCGACCCGGCGCCGCATCACTCCGGTGTTGGTGCACGGTGCATCGATCAGGATGCGGTTGAAATCCGCGGGCTCCGGGAATGGATCGCCGCGTCTCCAGTCGTGGCGGACGCAGCGGCTGATTCTGACACCGAGCTTTTCCACATTTTCCTGCAGCGTTCTGACG
>JALYIN010000011.1 GCA_030775765.1 Verrucomicrobiota bacterium | reverse complement strand
CGTGTCGATTGGCCGTGCCGTCTGTGGTGACCCGGGATTTGCGCTCGCGTTCGCGAAAAACCGTCCCCAATCAATTTCCCAAGTTTCCAATAAATTCTGTTTTCTTCGTCCTTCCTTTAGGATTTCCGACAGGCCTGTATGGAAGTTTAGCGAGAGCTGGTAGCTGTCTTGCACCATACTATGACCAAAACGCATGGCAGCTGCCGAAAACTCGGCGGGAACCGAGAACGATTTCCAAACACACTTTGGTGAAGGTGAACCGCCGAACAGTGAATCATAAACATCGGGGTGAAGTATTTTTTGCAAATAGTCTGTGCAGACGACGCGTTGAAATTGCCATGTTGTCCAAAGTCGAGCGCGGTCGAAAAGCTCGCGAAGGGTACTAGCGTCTTTTCGGAACTGCCGGACGGCTTGATTATGAAGGCGCGCAAATAGGGCGGTTATCTGGCGCAAGATCACATTCTCACATGACCGTTTATCGGCGACCAGTGGTCCCTCATTGTCCACGGCGACGTCGAACGATCTAGGGGAATGGGCAGAGTCGATGGCTGACGGCTTCTTCGGGCCAACCTTGAGACTCACGTCCTTGTCGTCGTATAACCGTTTGTCGACCTCATCCCACGGACCTCGACCATACAACTGACCTAGGTCGAGACGTGGTTTGCGGGTATTCATAATGTCGCACGGCCGCAATTTATACGTCCAAACATCTCCGACCGAGGTTTGATCGTTAGTGAGATTGTGGTCAAGAAACTGCCCGAAATAAGTATAGCCCGCGTCAACAATCCTCTCCGGCCCGTGGTCGCAAACACCTGATCCGTCATCGATCATCTTTGCGACAACGTTTCCAAATGCCGTAAAGATTTCTGCTAACTGAGGACCTGAAGTGGGCGCGTCGTTCCAATGCGGGAACAACTGCGAATAATGGTCGTCGTCGGTTTCGTTGTGGGGGTTCACGACCTGTGGATTCCGGGCTGGGGCGGGTACGGCGGCCACGCTGCCAGCCAGCTTTTCACCCAAAGATCTGGTGTATCGATGGGCGTGTCTTTAGGCGGAAGCATTATCGCGACAAGATTGGCCGCAGACTCGGTATGGTCTTCGTAGCAGGTGACTTTTACAGCGGCAGGCAGGTCAATCCCCGCGACCGCCTTGTAATATTCGGCGAATTTCTCTCGCGCAACGTTCGCATCCTTCAGAACGCTTTGATATAGGCTATTTTGATTGTCGGGATCCTTTAGGGTGTCCCTTAGGAACTGATTCGCCGCTTTTTGTCTCTTAGCTTTTTCGGCGTTGTCACTACTGTACCATGGATCTTTATTCATTTTGTTTTTCTCCGTTTGTTGCCAGTCGAATGGCAGGGTGATGCCGTCTCAGATCCACCACTCGCGCGGCGAGATCGGAGAGGATTTTTGTAAACCGTGGTTCGGTTCGGATGCTATCGAACCGAGGGTCAAGTAGTAGCAAGCGGTGATCGATCCATCCGCTATCGATCGATGACTGAAGGGACGTTAAAGCGTTTTCAGTTTGTCCTCTCAGAGCTTCTGCTGCGGCAACGGTATAAAACGCTTGAAAATCCTGCGATTCTTTGGTGGCGATTGCGGCTAGGCATTTTTCAGCGAGTTTGCGGCTTGCTTCGACATCACCTTGTTCCATTTTTATTCGCGCCAACGCCGAAAGGTAATTTACAAACCCGTATGAACCGGCTTTGTCTCCTCCTTCACGGTCTTCGGCCAGTAAGCCAGAGTAAAGCGAACCTGCCTTCGCATAATTTCGCGTGAAGAACTCCACCATTCCTTCCATTTGACGGGCAGCTGACGAACCGGAATAGGCCGTAAGTTTTTCGCGACAAATCTCCCGCGCTCGCTCCTCGTTACCCGCCAAGAGCTCCAGCCGACACAAGCCCATCCATCCTTCTGGCAGATCAGGTCGAAAATTGGCTGCCGTTTGGTAAGCTTGGCGTGCCTGCTCATCTAATCCGAGGTCGGTAAAGCAGTCACCAAGAAGGGCATCGTAATCAGCCGGTTGTTGCTGGCTTACCTTGGCTTTTTGATACCAAAGGATTGCCGTGTCTGGTCTGCCTAACATTTTCCAAGCGTAGGCGACTTGCCCGCAAGCACGTTCGCTCGGATCGCCAAGCTCGATAGCCCTCATCCCAAACTCGAGTGCGTCAGAGTATTGCGCCTTTGATTGAGCGACAAAGAAGAGCGCACGGTTCGCAGCGGGATCGTTGGGTGCCAATTCGATGGCCTCTCGGGCAACTTCCTGGGCACGTCGAGTAAGCTCTCGATTCGAGAGAAGGTAATTACGACCGAGGCACGCCATCGCGAGATACGAACGCGCAGTAACAGACTTCGGCGCGGCTCGGATTGCCGCTTCGAAACAGGTTATCGCCCGATCAAGATCAGGAATAGTTCGGCGATCGAGCAAGCCGCGGCCCGCACTTATGTAGCCGCGGGCTACATCGTCTTGCATTCCAGAGTCAACCAGGGTGAGGTCAACTATGTTTTTTTTGCCGTCCAGCACCCTGTAAATCGATCGTGCAATCTCGTGCCTAACGAGAGCTGCCGAGATTGCATTTTGATCAGCTGATTCGATAACCCAATTTCCGAGCGCTTCGGTACCATCGTTCCTCAGCAAATGTAGGGAGAGACGCGTGCCGTGCTCAATACGACGCACCGTGCCTGATAGTACGGTGGTGGTCCCCAGGTCGCGCGCTGTAGCCTGCACCTCGTCGTGAATCCCCGTGCCGGTCCACCTTGCTGGCGGTTGTCTAACGGTGATGACTCTTGCTGGAGCAATTTTCGACATCTTGGAGAGGAGAACATTCGCGACGAGAACAGTGGTGGCCGAATCAGGTCCGACGCTGTCCAAATTGAGAAACGGAAGAACGGCTACTGAGTGCGTAGCTAAATGCTCTTCACGGACAGTGTTTGCGAGACGCTGACTCTCGATTTGCCAGGCCGCGGCTACGGCGCCGAGGACCAAGCAGGTCGCGAGGCTTCCAGCTAATTTTGGAGTTCGCTTTGCCCAGCGCCAGATTCGAACAGGCGGCACCGTACGCCGCGCAATGATCGGTCGGCCTTCAAGCCAGCGTTCCAAGTCTTCGGCGAGATCGTGCGCGGAGCGGTAACGGGCGTCCGCTTCTCGTTCGAGGCAGCGGGAGCAGATGGTTTCGAGGTCGCGGTCAGCGAGTTTGGATAACGTGCGGAGTTTTGGGGCGGGGAGGTCGGCGGCCTGGCGGATAACGGAGAGGGCGTGGGTGCCGAGGAAAGGCGGACGGCCTGCGAGGAGGTCAAAGAGGATGGCGCCGAGGCTGTAGACATCGGCCGTGGGTTTGAGGTCGGCGGCGGAGGCGCTGGCTTGTTCGGGAGCGATGTAACCGGGGGTGCCGAAGATGGTGAGCGTGCGAGTGAGGTCGCTGGTGGTGTCGAGCCATTTGGCGAGGCCGAAATCGCTCACGAGCGGTTCGCCGCGGCCATCGAGGAGGATGTTTCCGGGCTTGAGGTCGCGATGGAGAATGCCGCGGCTATGGGCGTATTGGACGGCGCGGGCGATCTTCGCCACGAGGGCGACGCATTGCCGAGGTTCAGTGCGTAGCGCCGGCGCGACTTGTTGTAACGTTCCGCCCGGCGCGAACTTCATGCTGAAGAAGGGGAGGCCGTCTTCGCTCTCGCTCACTTCGTAGATGGGGAGAATGTTGGGATGATCGAGGCTGGCGGCAGCCTGGGCTTCGCGGCGGAAACGGGCGAGGGTTTCGCGGGAGTCGGAGTGATAACTCAGGACGCGCTTGACGGCAACGATGCGGCGCGAATGGCGCTGGCGCGCGCGGTAGATCACGCCCATTCCGCCGCGCCCGATCTCTTCCAAGATCTCGTAATTGCCGAGCCGCCAGTTCTGGTCGGGCAAATTGATTTCGGCGAGGATGCTGGCGAGCGATTCTGATTCACTTTCATCATCGGGATCGAGCCCGCCTTCGAGTAAACACCCGACGCAGAGGCCACCGGCGATGTGCGATGAGGAATCGCAATGCGGGCAGGGCTGCGGATCGGCGAGCACGCTCGCGATCGAATCGGAAAGGCCTGGGGAGAACGTTTTCATCAGGCAGCGGTCGAATCGGCGGCGAGCACGCCGCAGAGGTGACGGATTTCGTCGTCGATCTCCGCGGGATCGGCGACCGTCTCGGCGACTTCCTCGCGGAGAAGGCTGCGGTAACGCTGACGCAAGCGATGGACAAGGCGCTTCACGGTCGCCTCGGGCACTCCGAGCGTTTGGGATAAAGTCGGATAGGAGACGTCTTCGCGTTCGGCGCCGAGACACGATCGCAACGCCTCGAAAGCGCGCAGCTTTCCCTGGCTTTCGCATTCCTCGCGGAGTCGCCGCAAAGCTTGTTCGACCACAGTCGCAGCCCAGCGCAGATCGAAAAGCCTCTCGGCCGGCCACGATTCGAGCGCTTGCGCCGACACGGTGAGGTGCGACGGCGCATCCGCCATCCAGTCGTCCCATGAAACGAACTGGACGTCGCCGCCTCGTTTGCGCGCGTGCTTCTTCGCCACGG
>JALYIN010000010.1 GCA_030775765.1 Verrucomicrobiota bacterium | reverse complement strand
GATCCAGGGCGTCCAATCGGTTTCCTGGGCCCGCGCCATGAAGTCATCGAGGCGGGTCCCGATCGTCGGAGAAACTATTGGCGCGGCCTCGGCGACGCTGCTAGTACCCGCAGCGATGCGCATATTGGTGACCGGTGGCTGTGGTTTCATCGGGAGCAATTTTATTCGGTATATTTTGCAACATTACAAGCCGGCTTCGGTGAGCAATGTGGATGTCCTCACTTACGCCGGAAATCTCGCGAACCTGGACGGAGTCGCGGAGGAACATGGCGAGCGCTACGAATTTTTCAAAGCGGATATCGCCAACGCCGACCAGATGGACGCGCTCATGACCGAGCACTCGTTTTACGCGGTCGTCAATTTCGCCGCCGAATCGCACGTCGACCGCAGCATCAACGACCCGCAAAACTTCATTCACACCAACGTCGTCGGCACCAGCATCCTGCTGGATTGCGCCCGGCGCCACGGCGTCCAGCGTTTTATCCAGATCTCGACCGACGAAGTTTACGGGTCGTTAGGCGAGACGGGGAAATTCACCGAGCAATCGCCGCTCGAGCCGAGTTCCCCCTATTCGGCCAGCAAAGCCGGCGCCGATCTGCTCGCGCTCGCCTGCCACAAAACCTTTGAACAGGAAGTCATCGTCACCCGCTGCTCGAACAACTACGGACCATATCAGTTCCCCGAAAAACTGATCCCACTCATGGTCATCAACGCGCTGCGCGACGACCCGCTGCCCGTCTATGGCGACGGCATGAACGTGCGTGACTGGATCCACGTGGAAGATCATTGCGGCGCCATCGTCGCGGCCTTGTTCGAAGGCAAGCCCGGCGCTGTTTACAATTTCGGGGGCGATAGCGAGATGCCGAATATCGAGACCGTTAAAGCGATCCTGGAAAAGCTCGGCAAACCCGAGAGCCTGATCTCCTACGTCACCGACCGGCTCGGCCACGATCGCCGTTACGCCATCGATTCTTCCTTCGCTCACCGCGAGCTAAACTGGAAGCCGCTCCATAATTTCAAGGATGGCCTCGATTCCACGATCGATTGGTACGCGAACAACCGCGCCTGGTGGGAACCGCTCCTGGAGCGCACCGGGCGGCATTGAGTCACGCGCTTACCTCCCTAACGCGGTGTCGCATTTGGCGATCTTGATTGGGAATCCGTTATCGACTGGCAGGACAACACCGCGGAATATCGGTTCCGGCCTTGCGCCGGCGAACGCGAGGGAATCCGCCATCGCCGTTACTCTTCTGCCGGGCCAGCGCGCGGCGAAATTGAATCCATCAATATGATCTTGCCTTACGATCCAAACTTTTTTTCAATCCGAGAGGCGACGGCATGGGCCGCTCAGCACCAGACAAACTCTTCGAGGAATAAATTATGTGGCCACCAAAATTCAGTGATGCAATCGATGCTTTGAACGTGGCGCGGCGGCGGTGTGAGCGATTGGTCACCGAGGGTCTTGCGCAATCGGACATTAACAAAGTCGCGACCGTGATCGTCACGGCGCGGGATTGCGCTCGGATCGCAACGCTCACCAGCCAGATGCTCGAGCGCGGCTCGAAGTATGCCTATCCGCTCTGCGAGGTTTGCGCGCGGGCCTGCGACGAGCTGGCGAAGGCCGCCGAGAAGCATTCGCAGATCGAGGCGTTTTCGCGTTGCGTTGAAGCGTGCCGCAAGTGCGCGCAGGAATGCAGCAAGCTGGCCAGAGCGAAGAAACCCGCGCGCTGACCGGCGCATCCGCGCCGGAAATCCCAAGCCCCAAGCTCCAAATCCCAAAGAAGCTCCAGGCTCCTAATTCCAAAGGGAGTCCTCGTGATTTTCCTTTCTTGGTTTTCTTTGAGAGTTCCTTGGGATTTGGGGTTTGGGATTTGGGATTTCCGCATTAGTTGAATGCGTGAAACGGTTGGTGGTTGTCGGAGCGGGCGGGAGACTTGGTGCAGCCTTGGTGCGGGAATACGCCGGCACGTTCGACGTTGTCGGGTTCAATCACGCGCAGCTCGATCTCGCGGCGCCGGAGCAGATGCGCGCGACGCTGGGC
>JALYIN010000009.1 GCA_030775765.1 Verrucomicrobiota bacterium | reverse complement strand
ATCGATGTCGCGGCTTTCCTTGATCGTCTTGCCCCCATCCATCGTCTCGAGCACGGCCAGCTCCCGCGATTTCTCCTGGATGAGCCGCGCGATGCGGAAGAGAAACTTCCCGCGCTCGCGTCCCGGCATTTTGCTCCAGACATTCCTGTAAGCTTTTCTCGCCGATTTCACCGCGAGATCGACGTCGCGCGCGTTCGCTTCCGCGATCTCCGCCAGCTTTTCTTCCGTCGCCGGGTTGATTGAATCGAAATACTTCCCCGATTTCGGCGCGACAAACTTCCCGCCGATGAACAGCGGGTAGCGCTTCTGGAGTTTGATGTAATCGTTCGCTTCCGGCGCTGGCGCGTAACTCCAGCGATCTCCAAAGTTCAGCCGCCGCTCGCCCAGCGGCAAAGCCACGCGCTCATGCGCGACCGTGGCGTGGCGCGGAATTACGACCAAGTCGGAACGTGATTTTTTGCGTGGCATAAAGTTACGGCAGCGAGAAATAATCGCCGCTTTGGTAGTTGCCGTCGACGACCTTGGCGATTTGCATGAGGACGTCGTTGGCGAGGGAACTGGCGCCGAAGCGGAAGAGATCGGGGGTGAGCCAGGCGTCGCCGAGGGTTTCCTTGACCATGACGAGGTAGGCGAGGGATTGTTTGGCGGTCTTGAGGCCGCCGGCGGGTTTCATCCCAATGCGGACGCCGGTCTCGTAGAAGTAGTCGCGGATGGCCTCGAGCATGACGAGCGTGACGGGCATGGTCGCGGCGGGGGTGACTTTGCCGGTCGAGGTCTTGATGAAATCGGCGCCGGCGCGCATGGCGAGTTCGCTGGCGATCCGGACGTTGTCGTAGGTTTGGAGCTCGCCGGTTTCGAGGATGACTTTGAGATGGGCGGCGCCGCAGGCTTCTTTGGTGGCGGCGATTTCATCGAAGACGCGGTTGTGATTTCCGGACAGGAACTGGCCGCGGTCGATCACCATGTCGATCTCATCGGCGCCGTCGCGGGCGGCACTGCGGACTTCCTGAAGTTTCAATTTCACCGGCATCAAGCCAGTCGGGAAGGCCGTCGCGACGGAGGCGACTTTCACGCCGGAATTTCCAAGGAAGCGTTTCGCGGCGCGGACGAAATTTGAATAGACGCAGACGGCGGCGCAGGGCGGGACCTCGTAGCGGGGATCCATCGGCTGCATCGCTTTACGGCACACGAATGCGACTTTTCCGGGCGTGTCTTTTCCTTCGAGCGTGGTCAGGTCCATCATCGAGATCGCGAGCTTGAGGCCGGCGAGCTTGGCGGAAGTCTTGATGCTGCGCTTCCCGAACGCGGCCGCCCGCTCCTCGACCATGATCTGGTCGACCGTGAGATTGAGCCGGCCGATCGCGGCCGATCCGTTGCGACTTTCGGCGCGGCTGAGCGCGTGCATCTTAGAAGATAATGCCTGCATCGGAGTTCCTAGCATGGGCCGAAGCCGGAACGGAGGCCAACTCATAATTTTTTGAGTGCGTTCGCGAACGTGACTACATCCTTCGAGCTTCAACCTGTCTTGCGCGGCGAGCGTCTTTGGCTGCGTCCGCTGGAAGAAGAAGATTGGGACCAACTTTATGCAGTCGCTTCCGATCCTTTGATCTGGGAGCAGCATCCGGCGTCGGACCGTTACCGGGCGGAGGTCTTCCGCGGATTTTTTCGCGAAGCAATGGATTCGGGCGGCGCGTTTGTCGTCCTCGATGCAAGGGATGACCGCGTCATCGGCTCATCGCGTTACCTCGGCTACGATCCCGACCGGAGTGAGATCGAGATCGGTTTCACCTTTCTGGCGCGGGCTTATTGGGGCGGGGTTTACAACCGGGAAATGAAGGACCTCATGCTGCAGCATGCCTTTCGGTTTGTCCGCCACGTCGTGTTTTTGGTTGGGCTCGAAAATTGGCGGTCGCAGAAGGCGATGGAGAAAATAGGAGGGCGCCGGGTGGGAACGCGCCTCAATGGAGTGGGACGCGACAACGTCGTGTTTCAAATCGACGCGCCCGAGACAGCCGAATTTGTCATCCGTCGGGAGACGACCGGGGACGCGTCTGTTGTGGCCCGACATCGGGCCCGGATGTTTCAGGACATGGGGGAAATTCCGGCCGCAATGTTTGACGATTTTGTCGCGGCGTCGCGGAAGTGGACGGAGCGCGCTCTCGCCACCGGCGAATACCTCGGCTGGTTTGCGATTCCCAAAAGCCAGCCGGACACGATCGTAGCCGGCGCCGGCGTGCAGCTTCGCCAGGTTCCGCCGCATCCCTGCCGGCCGTCCAAGGAAGGTGTGTTCGCGAAAGGCCGACACGCGATTGTCCTGAATGTTTTCACAGAGCCGGAATGGCGGAACCGCGGCGTCGCGATACTGTTGATGAACGAGATCGTTCGGTGGGCCCGCGCTGATAAACTCGATCGGCTCGTGCTCCACGCCTCGGCCCAGGCGCGGGCGCTTTACGAAAAGATGGGATTCATCGCGACAAACGAGATGCGGTTCGGCGG
>JALYIN010000008.1 GCA_030775765.1 Verrucomicrobiota bacterium | reverse complement strand
TGGCAGAGCGTGTCCACCTGGATCAGGAACGACAGCTTGATCTTCTCGTTCAGGCGCAGATGAATCAGCCGGTCGAGGATTTTTTCCCAGTCCTTGTTCCGGGCGAAATTGTCGTCGGTTATAAAGAAGCGGTTCAATCCCTGGGCCACGTTTTCCCGGATGAGCTTCTCGACATCATCAGGTGAACGCCGGCGCGACTTGCGGCCCTGGACGTTGATGATCGTGCAGAACGAACATTGGAACGGACAACCGCGGCCCGCGTCGAAGCTCGTTACTTCGCCCGCCGTGCGCGCCGCGCGAATCGCGGGGATGAGCGGCAGCGGTTCGCCTTCGATGTTTGGCAGGTCCGCCATGAAATTGTAGAGCGGCTTGAGGTTCTTCGCGTAAGCATCGTTGAGCACCAGCTCCATCCGTCCTTCCGCCTCCCCGGCAAAAATCATCACGCCCATCGCCTTCGCCCGCTGGAGATCAACATCCTTGCCCTCCATCATGCTCAGGATCCCCGACGCATGGAATCCGCCGATCCCCACCTGAATCCCGCGATCTCGGAGCGGCTTCGCCAGGTCGAGCGCATGCGGAAATTGGTTCGATTGCACGCCGATCAACATCACCATCCCCGCCCCCGCCTCCTCGATCATCCGCGCCAGTTTCTCCGGCCGGATCCGCGTGTTCGTCTCATCGAACGGATGAATCTCGATCGCAACATCCGGCCCGAGCGTCTGCCGCTGCGCGCAATCCCTCGCCAGCCCATAAACCGCCGCCAACGAATTCGAAGGAATCGTCGAGCGAAACCACTGGATCACATACCCGTCATCATCGTAATGCGACGGCTTAACGAGGATCAGGCAAAAGCGCTTCGTAGGACGCGCTGTAGCCGGGATCGTCGATCCCGGTTGTTGACCGTTGGAACTGGTCTGGCTCTGCATCGAGTTCTGAAGCGCAGCTTACACACAGTATTCCGTCCCCGACAGCAATTTCTCGCCCTGCCACGGCCCAAATCAGAAAACGGGAAGCGGTTTCCCGGTCGCTTCCATCTTTCAGACATCCGCGATGCGGCCCAAAGCGTATATCTAAGATGAACTCATTCAAACGCCGGTGGCTCCTGCTCAGGATTTCTCTTATCGCCTCCATCGCAGCGTCGTTTTTCTCACTCTCCGCCCAAGCCGAGCCCAACGCGCAGATGAAAAAGGTGCTGGATACCTACGCCGGTCTCGCTCCGATCCCGCTGGATAAGACCACGCCGGCCGCCGCCCGCAAAGCGCCCGCCATTTCTGAGGCCGTCAAAGCTGTGATGAAAGCGGACGGAAAGCCGGCGCCTGATTTCACTGGAACTACCCAGGACATCAAGATTCCCGCCAACGGCGGCAATGTCGACGCCCGCGTTTACATCCCGGCGGGTGCGGGCCCGTTCCCGACCATTTTTTACATTCACGGCGGTGGCTGGGTCATCGCCGATCTCGACATTTACGATTCATCTCCGCGCGGTCTTTGCGAAATGACCAAGGCTGTCGTCATATCCACGCATTATCGTCAGGCGCCCGAACACAAGTTCCCCGCCGCCCACGACGACACCTGGGCGGCTTATCAGTGGACCTTGCAAAATGCCTCGAAGTACAAGGGCGATCCCAAGAAGGTTGCGATCGCGGGTGAAAGCGCCGGCGGCAACATGGCTGCCTCCATCTGCTTCATGGCCCGCGCGAAGGGCGTGCAGATGCCGGTCCACCAACTCCTGGTTTATCCCGTGTTGAACTATGCTTTCGATACGCCCTCGTACCAGGAAGGTGACAACTTCAAGCCACTAAGCTCGAAAGGAATGAAATGGTTCTTTAGCTATTACCTATCCAGCCCGGTCGACGGCGCTAACCCCCGCCTTTCCATCCTGCGCGAGACCGACCTCAAAGGGTTGCCCCCGGCCACCATCATCGGTGCCGAGATCGACCCGCTTCGTTCCGAAGGCAAGACCTACGCGGATAAGCTTCAAGCCGCCGGCATTCCGGTCACCTACCATCTCTACTCCGGGGTGACGCACGAGTTTTTCGGGATGGGTGCCGTGGTGGATGAAGGAAAAGAAGCGATGACCCTCGCTTCCGGGCAGCTAAAGAGCGCGTTTGGCAAGACTGAGTAGCGAGGCGAAACGACCGGCCCCGCCCGGCCGGCGTGGTCGGTCGCCCTGCGGCGCCGATCTCAAGCGGCCGTGGCCATGGAGGCGATCGGCTATATGGTGTTCGACCGGCTGGTGGACGTCGCGACGATGACTGAGTTGATGTGGGTTCGCCGCGGTTACAACTGCTCTTGGGTTCGCGAAGGGCCCTCCGCGATCCCCTCGTTCCCAAACTCTGTTTGGGCAGCCCTTGTCCCCCGCAACTCCGTTGCGCTCTTTCGGCTTAAGCCTGTGACTACTCCATCTCCAATCGCTCGCAGGCGAGCTCGAGGTATTCCACCAGCATGTCCTTGCCTTTGCCGTTCAGCGGACCCCACCGCAACCGCACCGGCCGGGCGCGCAACAATTTCCAGGTCAGGACCACCGCCGAGTGCTCTTCGTTCTGGAGCTGGATCGTTACGGTGCGAAGCGCGTTCTGGTCTCCGTTGCGGACGTCGTTGTACCATTGATACAGGTTCAGCGAGCCGGTCATCCCTCGCTTGAGCAACGCGTTCCCGCAATGCTCGAGCCCGGTCAACTTGCGGACGTTGTTCGCTCTGTCGTTGCCGTTGCGAAACTCGATTACGTCCAGCCAGAGTTCCGGCAACAAAACATCTTCGAAACCCGCATCAGGGCCTTCCGTGTTACCGTCGCCGAGATCAACGAGGAAGTTGAAATTGCAGTAAGCTTTGTCTCTTTGGGTGGCCATAGGTTTGATCTTCGGTTCGCGTCGGTTGCGCGCAGTCAACGCCGGTGAGGCTTTCGGGAAGGAGTAGCGAAACCGCGGGGTCGCGGTTCACCACGTAGCTGATTCCTTTGTAAATCCGGAGGTCGTGCCTGATCTCGCGCTGATAAATTCGGCGCCGGGCATCGCAAAAAATGATCTTGGCCTTTATCACCGCCGGCTCGCGCCGCGCGAAATAAGCGTGGCTGGAATCTAGCAGCGTCTCGATCCGCTTATGTGGCGCCAAAAACTCTATTCGCCGAAACATCGGCAACTCCGAGACAGGGCAATCGCCGCCCAGACCCCGGAACGGCTTGGCGAACCGCACCGAAACGCGATACGCTGGTACGCCGCTGAGATTGATCAGCGCGACATAGATCAGCCCCTGATCGAACCTGAAATCGACGATCACGTCGGGCCGGGGAGAATCATCGGCTGCTTTCGAATCGTCCGGGGCAGGGGAGGTCTTTCGTCTTGGCATGGCTAAACGGGAGTTCGCCCGCGATGATGATTGATTAGAGCCGTGAATGTAAAGCCAGCGTTGGGGGCGTTCGGCTCTGTAGCCGCCCCGCTGCGTCGGGGCATCTCAGCGCGGCGACACAGCGCCGCGGCTACAACTACTCTTCGATCCACGTCTGGGGAGAGCACGCGCCCTCGCGTGCTGGCGATCGCGCCTCCGCGATCGCGCACGTTTCCGAAAACAGGAAGATCGTTTTGGCGAGGCGCCAAAGCCGGGTCGCCGCGGCGCCC
>JALYIN010000007.1 GCA_030775765.1 Verrucomicrobiota bacterium | reverse complement strand
GGCGGCAGCGATCAAAGCCTTCCCGGTTATCGCAATCGTCTATCTGGTTTACCGCCGCTATTGGCTCGCCGTCGCGTCGCTCGTGGTCACGCTCGCCTTCCTCTTGATCGTCCTACCCATTCCATTTCGGGGATACGAACAGGCAAAACAGGACTTGGAACGCTGGTCCAGCGGGATGCTTTTCAAATACGACGAAACCGGCGTCGGGCAGCGTCTCGGGCGAAGCAACTCGTGGAAGAACCAATCGATCTGGGGCGTGGCGAACCGGCTGCTGCGCCACGTGGAGTACGACCACAAGTATGAGCCTCACGAGCCGGTCTACGCGAACCTCGCCGACCTCGACTTCGACACGGTCAACCGGATCATCTTTGCCTGCGCGCTTGGCCTCGGCCTCATCTTCATCTGCGTGATGCCTCGCGCCGGGCGGCGCACCCCAGATACCGATGCGATCGAGTTCGCTCTTCTGTTGTTGCTGATGCTGGTCTTTACGCCGCTCTCGTTCGGCTACCTGTTCGCGTGGTTGCTTTATCCGTTGACGGTTGCCGTGCAACGCGTCGTCGCGGGGGCACCGAAGAGCGCACCGTTGATTGCGTGTTCGGCATGCGCCGTCGCGCTACTCGCGCTCTCGATCCCCTTTCGGGTGATGGCGCAAACTTACGGGAACGCGCTGTTGGCGACCTTGCTGCTTTTCGCTGGGCTGGCAATTGAACTCTGGCAGCGGAAACGCGGCGCCGTTTCCTGATCGCGAAAAAGCTTTGCCGCCATCGCGGCCAGCCAGCGGACCGCGAAGACGGACGCGACACCGAAAGTCATCTTGGAGACGCCGCGGGAGCGATCGCGAAAGACGATGGGAATTTCGACGACCCGCAGATTCCTGCCGCCCTGGACGAGAACTTCAAAGGCGATCTTAAAACCAGTGGCCGCTGGAGTTAATTCAAGCAGGAGTTTTCTCGGCATCGCGAAAAACCCGCACATCGAATCGTGTACGCCAGTAAGCGGATAAGCCAAAGCGGCGGCGGCGCGCGACAGGACTTTGCGCCAGAACGGCCATCCCGGCGTCGAGCCGTCCTTCACGTAACGGCTGCCAATCACCATGTCGGCCCGGCCTTCCAGCAACGGCTGCAGCAACTCCCCCATTCTTTCGGGCGGGTGGCTGAGGTCGGCATCCATGACAAGGAGCCATTCGCCCGCGGCGGCGCGCGCGCCCGCGATGACCGCGCCGGCAAGACCGAGCGTGGGCGCGTCGCGCTCGATCAACTCAACCCGCATCGAACCGGCGAGGGCACGAATCCGTTCCCGGGTGCCATCCGTCGAGCCGTCGTCGACGAAAATAATCTGGTCGGGCAGAGGCGAGCACTGAGCGATGCGAGTCAGGAGCGGCGAAATATTCTCGACCTCGTTAAAAGTGGGAATGACGAGCGAGATCATGATTCGACGGAAGGAGAGCGGACTTGTTTGCGGACCACGCTTTGCGGTTTGTCGCTGATCCCAAGATAAATTCGCCCGACATATTCGCCCAGGATGCCGAGGAGTAAAAGCTGGGTGCCGGAGAGTAACAGCATCGCGGCCATGAGCGAGCTCCAGCCGGTGGGCGTCCTGAACCAAAGGTGTTCGAGAACGACTTCGATGACGGCGAGAAAGCCGAGCGCGCTGGTGATCATTCCCGCCAGGGTCATCAGGCGCAGCGGGAGAATCGAGACGTTGACCAGTATGCTAATCCACAGCCGCATTAGTTTGCGAAAGTTGTAGCCACTGCTGCCCTGGGTGCGCCCGACATGACGCACCCGCGCGGTGCCCACATTTTGGGTGACCTGAAAAATGAGGCCGTCGATGTACGGATATGGCGTGCGCGATTTGGTGATCTCGTCGATCACGAAACGGCTCAGGCAGCGGAAGCTGCACAGGTAAAGTTTTTTCGGCTTCTCCACCACGAAGTCGGCGATGAGGTTGGTGAGCTGGCTGCCGGCATTGCGCCACCAGGCGTGTTCTTTTCGTTCGTAAATGCCGAAGACGACGTCGCGGTTTTCTGCTTCGGCAACGGCGAGGAGCTTGAGCGCTTCCGAGGGCGGGTTTTGAAGATCGTCATCCAAGGTGACGGCGTAACGCCCCGAGACCGCGCGCAATCCCGCCAGGACCGCGTTGTGTTCGCCGAAGTTGCGGGACAGGCTCAGGAACGTCATCGGTATCTGGCTTTCCCGAACGAGTTTCAGCGCGACCGCTTCGGTCTCATCGCGGCTGCCGTCGTTCACGATGATGAGCTCGTGGCCGCCTTCGACGTGGAGCGCGGAAATCTCCTGGTGGAGCGCGGGCAGGGTCGCGGCCGCGTTGTAGAGCGGGACGACGATGCTGAGATGCGGCGTGGAATTAGCCATGTTTTTTCCGGGCGACGGCAAAGACGGAAGTGCCAAAAGGCAACGATAAGTGACGGCTGGCGCTGAGTTCAAGCGCCGCGACTCCCCGGAGCATGGTATTTACCGGGCCAGGGAGCGGGCGGAAATCGGAGCGCGCCTCCGCCGGGGCGCGAACCAGGCGCATTCGGCTAAGCCAGCGAATAAGCGCGATGGGCGGCAGCAAAGTGGCGTTCCAATAAGTCAGGCGCTCGATCTCGAAGCCGGCGCCTTCCACGAGCGCTCGCACCTGGAGCCGGTTGTAACGGCGGACCGCGTCGACCGCCTGATCGTGCGCGCCTTTCAGGAACTCGAAAGCCGCGAGGTTCAGGATCATCCGCCCTCCGGGACGAAGCACGCGGTGCGTTTCGTGCGCGGCCAGAGCGTCGTCTACGCCGACGTGGCTCCAGACGTCGAGCGACACCACGAAATCGAACGAGTCCGCCGGGAAAGGAATTTCGTTCACGCTCGCGGGCATCTGCCGCGCGCCCAATTGCCGGCCCGCAGTCAGATCC
>JALYIN010000006.1 GCA_030775765.1 Verrucomicrobiota bacterium | reverse complement strand
AGGCAGCGCAACAGCGTGGTCTTGCCGCAGCCGGACGGACCGATGAACGCGGTGACGGCCCGTGCCGGAATGCTCAGGTCGATCTCGTGCAAGACCTGGTGCGTGCCGTAGGCGAAGTCGAGCTGCTCGATCTCAATCATGCCGCGCGCGGTTTCCTTTTTCGGAATCGGGGCGGGCGGATTGGCCAGGGTTTGTGAAGTGGGTTCCGGCATTTCGGCGAGGCTTACCATGAGAGACGACTCCTGCTGCGTTCTCGCAGGATGATCGACGTTAACGCGATCATGATCACGAGGAAAAGAAAGACAAACGCGCTGCCGTATTGGACGCGCTCGGTGTACTCGTTCTGCGGGATCTTAGAGCTGACGACATAGATGTGGTAGGGCAGGGCCATGACGCCCTGGAAAAAGAAATCGGTCATGCGTTGCACCTGCCACGGCATTTCGTCTTTCATGGCATAAGCCGCGGTGAACATGATCGGCGCGGTCTCGCCGGCGACGCGCGCGATGCCGATGATCGACGAAGTCAGGATGCCGGGCAGCGCGTAGGGCAAAACATTTTTGCGGATCGTTTGCCATTTGCTGGCGCCGAGGGCGAGCGACCCTTCGCGCAGACCCTGGGGAACGGCGCGGAGCGATTCCTCACTCGCGGTGATGATCGCCGGCAAGACCATCAGGCCGAGAGTGAACCAGCCGGCGATGAGCGAGACATTCCAGCCGAAGAAGATGACGAAGAGGCCGAACCCGAAGAGGCCGAAAACGATGGAGGGCACGCCGGCGAGATTGAGGATCGCGATGCGGACCAGGCGAATCCAGCGGCCGTTCCGGCTGTACTCGCTCAAATAAATAGCACTACTTACGCCGATGCCGAGCGCGAGCGCCATCGATCCGATTACGAGCAGCGCAGTCCCGACGATGCACGGCCAGATGCCGCCCGCGGAATACGCGATGCTGGAGGCCTCGACTTCAACTCCGGCATGCTCCGCCTTCCATTGGCGGAATTGCCGATCGCTCAGCGTTTCTTTTTTCCCCTCGTACTCGAAGACGTAAAGCGTTTGCGGCGGCTCGGTCAGGAACGGGACGTTAATGAAGGGAGGCGTGCTGGTGAAAACGGTGCGGCTCCCTTTGATCCCGATGTCGAGAAAGATGTAAGTGGCGGCCGCCAGGACGAGGTAGGTGGCGAGGCGGAAGGTCCAGAAGACCAGACCCTGGGCGAGGCGTTGGCGGCGGCCGAATGACGAACGATGAATGACGAATGACGAAGGGGACGGCGGCCGCGGCGACGTTTCGTCCTTTGTCATCGTTTCGACATTCGACATTCGTGCTTGGTCCTTCATCCAATGCTCATCCGGTAACGCGCGACGAATTTCTGCGCGAGATAGTTGATCGCGAGCGTGATCATGAACAGAACCAGCCCGACCATGAAAAGCGCGCGGTAATGCGTGCTCCCGCGCACGACTTCGCCCATCTCCTGCGCGATGATTCCAGTCATGGTGTGAACGGGCTGGAACATCGCCCCAAGGCCCTGGGTGAAATCAGGAATCGCAATTCGATTCCCGGCGCAAAGCAGGACCACCATGGTCTCGCCGATGACGCGGCCGAGCCCAAGGAGAATCGCCGACACGATGCCGGAGAGCGACGCGGGCACGAGCACGCGGGCGATGGTTTGAAGACGGTTGGCGCCGAGCGCGTAGGACGCCTCCTTGAAACCGCGCGGCACGTTGCGCAGCGCATCTTCCGACAGGGTGAAAATCGTGGGCACCGCCATGAGCGCGAGAAGGCATCCGGCGGTGAAGACGTTCAGCCGTTCGCTGATCGGGAAAAACGAAACCCATTTGAAAAAGTGCGATTGCGAGGCGGCACGCACGGCCTGGCCGACGACCGCAATACCGAAAAACCCGAGGACGACGGAGGGGATGGCGGAAATAAATTCGATGTAAGGCTTGATCAGCCTTTTCTCGTGACGCGACGCGATTTCACTCACGTAAATCGCCGAGGCGACCCCGAGCGGCACCGCGATGACCAACGCGACGATCGAAACGAGGACGGACCCGACCAGCAACGGGATGATCCCATACCAGTCCTGCCAGAAACTCGCCGTGACCCATTCGCGGCCGAAGAGGAAGGAGCTGATCGAGCGATACCACGGGATCGGCGCATCGGGTGACCAGGTCCGCAGTTTCTCCGAGGCTGCGGGCAACGCCGCGAGATATTCGCGCGTGCGCGTTTTCCATTGTTCGAACGCCTTTTGTCCAGCGGGATCCTGGAGGGTGGGGGACTCCGCGAGAAGCTGGTACAGCTTCGTGGTCAATTCGGCGCTGGCCGACTCGAAGGTGGCGGACCCCCGTCGCAAGGTCGTCAGGGCAGCGGGAGTATCGACGTCTGGCACCGCGATTTTTTGCGCGGCGTCGTGCGCGCCGGAGCGCTCCAGTTGATACTGCTGGTTCAATAATTCGGCGCGCGCAAAAAGCTGCTCCTTCAAGGCGCTGGCCCGGTCCGTCAGGTCGGAGACGAGGCCATGCAAATTCTCCGCGGTATCGCTAAAGCTCGACGCGAACTGATCGAAGGGCGCGAGCGTCGCGGTGATCTCCTCGAGCGGCACGTTTCGTTTCTCCATCGCTCGCATTTCGCTCAAACGGATCTCGCTCAGCTTTCGGGAGAGCGCTTCGTGCTGCGACGAAACGCCGCGGATGATGTCGACATATTCGAGACCGGCCTGCCGGTACAGCCGGAGGTTCGCCAGGTTTTGTCCGAAGAATCCGAAGCCCTCGCGGAAGAGGAAGATGGTGATCAGGGCGAGCACGATCACCGCC
>JALYIN010000005.1 GCA_030775765.1 Verrucomicrobiota bacterium | reverse complement strand
GAAGAAGATCGCGTGGGCGGCCCGCCGGTTTGCGTGATCAGCGACAAGCTTTGGCAGCGCGCTTTCGCACGTGACCCGAACGTGCTCGGCAAATTGGTCAATTTCGGGAACCAGCCTTACACCATCCTTGGAGTCATGCCGCCGCAGATGTTCTCGCCGCGGACGGCCGAAGTCTGGTTTCCGCTCACGCGCCGGACTGGCGACGCGATGTGGCAATCGCGCGACAATCATCCCGGGTTGTTCGGCTGGGGACGTCTGAAAGAAGGCGTGACGATCGAGAAAGCGCTGGCCGAGATGAAGGAAATCCAGGCGCGTCTGGCGAATCAATATCCGAAATCGAATGCGGGAGTCAGCGTAACGGTCTCACCGTTACTGGAGAACCAGGTGGGCGAATATCGCGAGAGTCTCAAGCTCTTGCTGGGCGCGGTCGCGCTTGTGTTGCTGATTGCCTGCGCGAATCTCGCCAATCTCCTCGCGGCTCGTGGTGCGGCGCGGGCGCGAGAGTTCGCCGTGCGCGCCGCGGTCGGGGCATCACGCTGGCAAATCATCCGTCAGCTTTTGATGGAGAGTTTTGTGCTGGCGCTGTTGGGCGGCTTGCTTGGGCTTTGTCTGGCCGCGTGGGGCCGCGATGTGCTGGTCGCGCTGGCGCCGCCCGGCGTGCCGCGCTTCCAAAACGTCGCGCTGAGCGGCTGGGTTCTTGGGTTCAGCCTGGCGCTCTCGTTCGTCACGAGCGTTCTCTTCGGTCTCTGGCCGGCCTGGCATACATCGCGCGCGGATATTCAGCTCGCCTTGAAATCGGGCGGGCCCGGCAGCTCGGAAACGCCGGGCGCTCGCCGGTCGCGCGACCTGCTCGTGATCGCGGAGGTGGCGCTCACGCTCGTGCTCTTGAGCACAGCGGGTTTGGTCATGAAGAGTTTCGCGAACGCCCGTAATCTCGGGCTGGGCTTCGATCCTCATCTTCTCCTCTCCGCGCGAGTGGATCTGCCGGAGCCGTCTTATTCCGACGCCAAGAAGCTCCTGAATTTTCATGAAGCGCTAATGCAGAAATTGTCCGCGCTGCCGGGGGTGCAAAATGCGGCGCTCGCCGCGAACCCACCGTTGATGACCGGCTGGCAGACGTCGTTCCTGCCGGAAGGCATGGCGGAACCGGAGCCGGGTAAGTTTCCATCGGTGGAGATGGCGGTGGTGACCGACGGTTATTTCCAGACAATCAAAACGCCGCTGCTGCGCGGCCGTGTCTTCGATACGCGCGACACGAAAGAGGCGCCGCCAGTTATCATCATCGATCAACTCCTGGCGGAAAAATATTTCCCCGGCGAGGACGCGGTCGGCAAGCGCATCGGGATGTACGTTGGCGGTGAAAACGACCAGCGGGTTTATCGCACCGTGGTCGGGGTGGTGCCGCACCTGAAGGTTTACGGCTTCGAGGAAACGACCGTGCTTCCGCAGACTTATCTGCCGATGAGGCAGCAACCGCAGACCGGCCTGGTGGTTCTGTTGCGCACGACGCTTTCGCCGAAGTCGCTCGAAAAACCGGTGCGCGAGATCGTGGCGTCGCTCGATCCGGCGCAGCCCGCGTTCGAGTTCAAGACGATGCAGGAACGCGTGGAGGAAACATGGGCCACGCCGCGCCTGATGAGTTTTCTTTTGGTTTGTTTCGCGGTGCTTGCCTTGACGCTTGCGGTCGTCGGCCTTTACGGCGTGATGGCCTTTAACGGCTTGCGCCGGATGCGCGAGATCGGTGTCCGCCTCGCCCTGGGAGCGATGCCCGCGCAAATCCGGATGATGATGCTCGGCCAGGGGATGCGGCTGCTCGGCGCCGGTTTGGTTCTCGGGTTTGTCGGCGCCGTCGCGCTCTCGCGCCTTGTTCGCAGTCTGCTTTACGGCGTAAGCGCAAACGATCCGCTGATCTATGCGGTCGTAACGCTGGTCCTGATCTGCGCCGCTCTGATCGCCTGCTGGTTGCCGGCACGAAGAGCTTCCCGAGTTAACCCGATGGTCACCCTGAGAGCCGAATGATCAAAAACGCCAGACAGTGACGAGTGACATGTGACGAGTGACGTGATGAGCGGCAATCGAAAATCGAAAATCGAAAATTCCAGTGAATAATCTTCGCTTCGCCCTTCGCCAATTGCGCAAGTCTCCCGGGTTCGCCGCGGTCGCGATCCTGACTCTGGCGATCGGGATCGGCGCGTGCACCAGCATTTTTTCACTGGTCGAAAGCGTGCTCTTGCGTCCGCTGCCGTATCCGCAGCCGGAGCAGCTCGTCGTCGTACAGCAACAATATAAAGGCACACAGCGGATTCCGTTTTCGTGGCCGAATTTCGAGGACGTCGAGCGCGGCAATCATTCCTTCGCGGCGCTCGCGATCATGCAAAGCGGTGAGTGCACGCTCTCGGGGATGGGAGCTGCCGAGAAAATCCACGGAGCTGCGGTTTCGCATCAGTTCTTTACCGTCCTGGGCGTGAATCCTCTTCTCGGCCGTCCGTTCAACGCCGAGGAAGACCGGGTCGGGGCCGGCAAAGTCGCCGTAATTCGCGAATCGCTCTGGCGGCGAAAATTCGCGGCCGCGCCCGACGTTCTTGGAAAAACGATGACGCGCAACGGCCAGCCTTACACGATCGTCGGCGTGCTCCCCAACGACGTGATTACGCCGACGAAAGCGGAGTTGTGGGTGCCGATCACGCCGTTCTCAGACGATCCGGACTGGCAGAAGAGACATAATGAGCCCGGACTTTTCGCGTACGGCCGTCTCAAATCCGGCGTGACCTTGGAACAAGCGCGCGCCGATCTGCGCCAGATCGGTCAACGTTTGCAACAACAGTATCCGGGGGATTGCGCGCAGACGTTGCCGATGGCCACGCCGTTGCTCGACGCGCTGGTCGGGAATTACCGGCAGGCGCTCTGGATGCTTATGGGCGCGGTGGGGCTGCTGCTCGCGATCGCGTGCGCGAATGTCGGCAGCTTGCAGTTGGCGCGGACGCTCGGCCGGACCCAGGAGTTTTCTCTGCGGGTCGCGCTTGGTTCGTCGCGCGCCCAATTGATCCGCCAGGTTCTGGTGGAAAATCTTTTGCTCTTCCTGATCGGCGGCGGCCTCGGTGTGTTGCTCTCGTTCTGGTCGCTCGAGGCGATCAAAGCCTTTAGTCCCGGGACTCCGCGCTTTGAGAATCTATCGATCAATTTCCCCGTTCTTCTCTTTTCGCTCGCAGCGACGGTAACGACAGGACTCTTCTTCGGATTGTGGCCGGCGTTGCGTGCGGCGCGCGTAGATTTGCGCGAAGCGTTGCAAGGCGCCAGCAAAGGCGCGGTCGGTTCGTCTTCGCAATGGGCGCGCCAGGTCATGGTCGCCGGCCAGGTCGCGCTCACCGTTCTATTGATCGCGGGCGCTGGATTGTTCGCGCGCAGTCTCGCGCAGATCCAGCAATTCGCGTTTGGATTCGATCCGCGAAATCTCCTCGTTTTCACCGTCAGCGTCCCGGTGTTGGCGCCGTACGAAACGCCGGAGAAACGGATCGCGTTTTTCTCGGCGGTGAAGACGCGACTCCAGACCTTGCCAGGCGTTCGTTCTATCGGCTTCAACTACAGCCTGCCGTTGCGCACCAAATGGGAGACGTTTTTCGACGTCGCCGACCGCGCCCCGTTTACCCCCGGAACCGAGCCCGAAATGGAGATGGGCATGATCGACACCGATTATTTTCGCACGCTCGGCGTCCCTATTTTGCGCGGCCGCAATTTCACCGACGCTGATGTGCTCTCGACCACCCATAAAATTATCATCGATGAACGGATGGCGAAAGCAATGTGGCGCGGTGAAGATCCGATTGGGAAAATCATTTATCGCGGTCACGCGGTGAATCGCGTGCCGGGCGAGCGACAAAACGAAGTCATCGGAGTCGTGCCAACCCTGGCGCTGTGGGGAATCGACGGCGGCCCTTCTGATTATTACCAGGCTTACCTCGCTCAATCGCAGCACGGATCTGACCAGATGAATTTTGTGCTCCGCACCGACGTGCCACCGCTCGGTCTGGAACGAAGCGCGCGCGAAGTCGTGGCGAGCGTCGATCCGAACGTTCCACTTTACGCGGTCGACACGATGGAAAAAATGATCGCGGCGGATCACGCGACGCAGGCGCTTTATTCGCGGCTGGTTGCTTTCTTTGCGGCGGTCGCTCTTCTCCTGTCCGGTCTCGGATTACACGGCGTCGTCGCTCATGCGATGGCCGCTCGCCAACGAGAGCTCGGAGTTCGCCTGGCGCTCGGCGCACTACAGCGTCAACTCGTTTTTCTTGTTTTGCGACAAGGCGCCGTTCCTCTATGCGTGGGAGTCGGCCTCGGTCTGCTTGGCGCGGTCGGCATCGGCCGGTTGATTGCCGGTCTGCTCTATCACGTTTCGCCGTCCGATCCGCTCACGCTCCTCGCCACCGCGATCGTTCTGTTCGCCGTCGGTTTGGCTTCGCTGTGGTTGCCAGCGCGTCGCGCGGCAAAAATCGATCCCATGATTGCTCTTCGATCGGAATGAAAAAGGAATGAAATGAATACGCTCCGCTACGCCGTTCGCCAGCTCCGCAAATCGCCTGGCTTCACCTTTGTCGCCGTCCTTACGCTCGCCTTCGGTATCGGGGCCAACACGACGATCTTCACGGTCGTCAACGCGGTCCTGCTCTCGCCGCTGCCGTATCCTGATTCCGACCGCCTCGTCATGGTGCAGTCGCGGAATTTCCAGGAGAATCTCAGGGGACTCGGCTTCGCCCCCGCGGGCTTCCGCGACGTCGAGAAACAGGTCACATCTTTCGACGGCATCGCCGCGGGCCGTTACAATTACGACAATCTCACCGGCATCGAGAAGCCGACTTCACTCACCAGCAGCCTCGTCACGCAGGATTACTTCAAAGTGCTGGGTGAAAAGCCGCTGCTGGGCCGCACGTTCCTGCGCGAAGACGCGGCGGGCGGCGCGAAAGCAAGCGTCATCCTGAGTTACGATCTTTGGCAGAAACAATTTGGCGGCCGGCGCGAAATCGTCGGCGAATCGGTCACGCTCAACGACGTTCCGCACGAAGTCATCGGCGTGATGCCGCGCACCTTCAAAGATCCATTCAACATCTCGTCGCTCTGGCGAATTTTCCCGAACGAAGGCGGCGAGAACATGGTGGCGAACGCGCGATTCTGGTCTGTTATCGCCCGGTTGAAGCCCGGCATGCAGGCCGCGACGGTGCAGGCGGAGCTTTCCACGATCGCCGCGCGCCTGGTCCAGGCCGATCCGAAATTCTACAAGGGCTGGGACTTCACGGTGGCGCCGCTGCGCGACCAGGTGGTGGGAAATTATCGTGAAGGCTTGCTCCTGGTCGTCGGTGCATCGGTGCTCGTGCTGCTCATCACGTGCGCGAACGTCGCCGGGCTCCAATTCGTTCGCGCTTCCACCCGGCAGCGTGAAGTCGCGATCCGCCTCGCGCTGGGCGCGAGTCGTGCGGCCATCGCGCGCAGTCATTTGGTGGAATCGTTATTGCTCGTGGGTCTTGGCGGAATCGGCGGCGTACTGATCGGCAGTTGGGGATTGGATTTACTGCTGGCGAGTTTCTCCGACGGTTGGATTCCGCGCAGTGATGAAATCCGGTTGAACACCACGGTTTTGGCGGTGACCGGCGTGACCGCACTCGTTACCGGAATTGTTTTCGGCCTCTTTCCCGCATGGCACGCGACGCGGGTCGAGGCGATCGATTCGTTGCGCGACGGCAGCAAAGGCTCAGCCGGTTTGCAATCGGTGCGGCTCCGCGGTGCGCTCGTCATCGCGCAAATCGCGCTCACCATGGTGCTGCTGGTTTGCGCCGGGCTGGTCTGGAAAAGCTTCGCCGCGATTACCCGCGTGAATCCGGGCATCCAGATCGAGAACACCCTGAGCATGGTGATTACCCTTTCCCCGACGCGTTACGATACCGGACCGAAGCGGACCGATTATTACCGGCAGCTCCAGGATCGGATCGCGGCAGTGCCGGGCGTGGAAGCGGTTGGGTTCACGCAGACGATGCCGTTCACGTGGGGAATTCCCGCGACCTTCTCTCTTTACGGCGCGCCGGACGACACGGCGAAACTGCCGCCCGCTTACTACGATTCTGTAAGCACCTCGTATTTCTCGACGATGCACATTCCACTTTTGCGGGGGCGGTTATTTGCGGAGACCGACGACGCGAAAGCCCCGCCGTTTGTCGTGCTGAGCCAATCGACGGCGCAAAAATTCTTTCCTACTGAAGATCCAATCGGAAAACGGCTCGTGCTCCCGCCGAACCGGCAACAGCCGAACCCAGCCGCGCTGGAGGTAATCGGAATTGTCGGTGATGTGCCGCGCGACGGCCTTAACTCGGTGACTCCGTATCAGGCCTACGCGAGCTTGAATCAGCGGGGGACTGGGTTTGCCTCGCTTCTCGTCAGGTCACCGCTGCCGGTCGAAACGCTTTCGCAAACGATCCAGCGCGCGATCTGGGAATTCAATCCCGAGCAAACGATCTCCAACGTGGCGCCGGTGAAAAGCCTGGTGAAACAAAGCCTCACCCAGCCGCAACTTTACCTCACGCTCTTCAGCCTCTTCGCGCTCCTCGCTTTGCTTCTGGCCGGGATCGGCCTTTACGGGCTCATTGCCTACAGCGTTGCGCAACGCACGCGTGAATTCGGCATTCGTTACGCGCTCGGCGCGCAGGTCGGTGATGTTTTGCGCCTGGTCATCGGGCAGGGCGCGCGGCTCACCGGGTTCGGTCTTGCGATCGGTGTGCTGGCCGCGGCCGGCGTGGCGCGGCTAATGGAGACGCTTCTTTTCCGCACGACCGCTTACGATCCGCTGGTCTTTGGCTGCGTTGTGTTCGTCCTCGCCGCGATCGGCCTGCTTGCCGCGTTGTTGCCCGCCTTGCGCGCGACGAAGGCAGATCCGGTGGCAGCGCTGCGGGCCGAATGATTTTCGATCAATGAGCGCAACACACCATTGTCCCGGCAACGCTGTTGACC
>JALYIN010000004.1 GCA_030775765.1 Verrucomicrobiota bacterium | reverse complement strand
TCCTTCGGAATATTCGAAGCTTCTCCGGCCCTTGCTCGACGGGCATGCCGACGCCGTGTTCGGCTCGCGCTATCTGGCCGGCGAGCAAACCCGCATCCTGCCGTTTTGGCACTCGATGCTCAACAAGTATTTAACGCTGCTTTCCAACATGTTTTGCAATTTGAATCTTACCGACATGGAGACTTGCTACAAGGTGTTCCGCACCGACCTGCTGAAGAGCATCCCGATCCGGGCGAACCGCTTCGGCTTCGAACCCGAGATCACGATGAAATGCGCCAAGCGAAAGCTGCGCATCTACGAAGTACCCATCAGCTACCACGGCCGCACCTACGAGGAAGGCAAGAAGATCGGCTGGAAAGACGGCGTGAAAGCGCTGGCCGTAATCGTGCACTTCTGGCTCATTGACGACCTTTACGTCGAGCCCTACGGACGGGCTTTCCTCAACAATCTCACCGGCACTCCGCAGTATTTGAGCTGGCTCGCGCGCGTCTTGCGGCCGCACCTGGGCGACACGGTACTCGAGTTGGGCGCGGGCATCGGGAACATCGCCGGCCGCCTGATGGGCCGCCGTCTGTATTATGTGGCGGCCGAGAAAGATCCGCTGTATCTCCACGCTCTCCAGAACCGGTTTCTTCGGACGCCCAATGTGTCCGTTCTCAGGCTGGACCCGGAGCGGTCCGAGGACTTCAAGGATGCCGGCGGGCCCTTCGATACCGTGTTGTGCGTGAACGTGCTGGAATATGTCAGCGATCCCGCGTCGGTAATTGAATCGGCCGCGAGCGTGTTGAATCCAGGCGGGGGAATCGTCGTTTTGGCGCCGCAAGGCCAGTCGCTCTATGGAAGCTTGGACCAAACACTTGGACACCGGCGGCGCTTTGGTCTGGCTGAATTGCGCGCGCTACTGGAGCAGCGCGGCTTCACCGTGACGGGCATGTACCAGCTCAATAAGATCGGAACGCCGGCCTGGGGACTGTATGGAAAGCTGCTGCGCCGTAAACAAATCAACAAAGTGATGCTGAAGATTTTCGATAAGAGCGTCTGGTTTTGGCGGCGCATGGACTGGCTGCTGCCGTGGCGTGGATTGTCGCTGGTCGCCGTAGCCACCAAGAAATAGAGCCATGGAATTTCACCACGCCATCTGCAATGAGATTTATGAGAAGCGGCCGCTCCAGGAAGTTTGCCGCGGCATCCGAAGCATTGGATACACCGGTATCGAAATCGCGCCGTTCACCCTCGCCGACGTGCCCGCCGGAATTTCACGCGCCGAAAGAAAAGGCTACCGTGACATGATTCGCGCCGAAGGATTGACGTTCGTGGGACTGCATTGGCTCATGGTGTCGCCGCAAGGCCTGCACGTGACCACGCCGGACCGTGCGGTGCGCGAGCGAAGCTGGCGGCATATCGTTGAATTGATCGACCTGTGCGCGGACCTGGGCGACAATGGCGTCATGGTATTCGGATCGCCCAAACAACGCTGCACCGTCGATGGTCTCAGCCGCGCCGAGGCGACCGCGAACTTCACTCAAGGGTTGGCCGGCGCCGCGCAACACGCGGAACACCGGGGCGTGACCATCCTGGTGGAAGCGCTGCCCATCGGCCAATGCGACGTGATCAACACGCTCGCAGAAGCGGTGTCGATCGTCAACGGCATCGCGAGTCCGGCGGTCCAGACGATGTTCGACACGCATAACGCCGTGGACGAATCCGAGCCGCACGCCGCGCTGGTTAATCGCTATTTCGATGTGATCCGCCACGTACACATCAACGAAATGGACGGGCGTCATCCCGGGACCGGCGACTACGACTTCAAGCCGGTGCTCGGCGTCTTGCGGCGGCGCGGATACGCGCGCTGGGTGTCGCTCGAAGCTTTTGATTTTACACCGGGAGCGGAGCGGATCGCGACGGACTCGCTGCGCTTCATTCAAAACGAGATCGGACAACTGGCCGCATGAAACGCTACGTAGTGACAGGGGGAGCGGGCTTCATCGGTTCCGCATTGGTGCGTGGTCTGCTGGCGCGCGGCGATGGAGAAGTGCGGGTGATCGACAACTTGTTCTCCGGTCACGAAAAGAACCTGGACGAAATTCGCGGGCTCATTCAACTGGATAAATCCGACATTCGTGATTACGCCGCGGTGGCGGCCGCGGTGCGCGGTGCGGACGTGGTGTTTCACCTGGCGGCAATTCCATCCGTGCCGCGCTC
>JALYIN010000003.1 GCA_030775765.1 Verrucomicrobiota bacterium | reverse complement strand
ACCCCGTGCAACGCCGGTCGCTTTTTGGTCCGGACTACCCCAGGCGACCCAGACTGCGTTTTGCGACATGCCTTCACGGATCTTGCCCGCCTTGACCAGTTCCTGGTCGCGCGGCGAGAGCGTTTGGAAAATTTCCGGGTGATCGGAGATGCGCGTTTCGGTGGTGGAACAACCCGGCAGGATGAGTGCGCTGACGGAAAGACAAAGGGTCAGCGCCCTAAGATAAATTTGACGCTTCATGTTTAAAATCATACGGCGCTCCGGCGCTGAGTCAATCGGTGCATCTTGATTCAACTCAGCCGCGCCCGTAAGGTTGCGCCTCATGGAGGATCGCTACGGCCATCGCATCTCGTACCTGCGGGTATCGATCACCGACCGGTGCAATGAACGCTGCACCTATTGCATGCCGCACGAGTTGCAGGAGTGGCTCGCTCGCGAAGACGTTCTTAGCTACGAGGAAACGCTGCGCCTGATCCGGATCGCGGCCGGGCTCGGCGTGTCGAAGGTGCGGATCACCGGTGGCGAACCGTTGACTCGTCGCGATGTGCTCGGGTTCTTGCAGCAATTGCCGACGATCCCTGGCATCAATGACATCGGCATTTCGACGAACGGAACGCTCCTGGCGCGCGACACGAATGGGGGGAGGACGATGGCGCAGGCGCTGCGTGAGGCGAGCGTAAACTCCGTCAACATTTCGCTCGATACGCTGGATCGCGAATCTTATGCGGCAACGACCGGCCGCGATTTTCTCCCGCAGGTTCTCGATGGAATCGATACTGCGATCGCGGCGAAATTCCCGCTTATCAAGCTCAATTGCGTCCTCATGCGCGGTCGGAACGAGGAGCAGTTGATCCCGCTCGCGGAATTCGCCGCCGCGCGCAATCTGCTCCTCCGCTTCATCGAGCTGATGCCCGTCAGCCACAGCGATGTTCTCAATGAGGACAATTTTTTGCCCGTCGCTGAAGCACGCCGAAAGCTCGAAGCTCACTTCGGCCCGCTCATTCCCGAACCCGGGTTCCGGACCAATGGGCCGTCGAGCTACTACAAAGTCGCCGGGCGGGAGCAGCGGCTCGGATTTATCGGTGCAATGACGAATCTGCATTTCTGCGAAAGCTGCAACAAACTCCGCCTCACCTGTGACGGAAAACTGCGACCCTGCCTCGGCAGTTATCTGGAGTTCGACATCATGAAAGTCATGCGCGCCGGCGCGACCGACGAAGAGTTGACGCGTTTCTTCCTCGACGTCGTCGAACGGAAACCAGAGCAGCACGATTTTCGGACAAGCTATCAACCTGGGCGAATGATGGTGGCGATCGGCGGGTGAAACGTCTCACTCACATTGCCGCCGACGGCCGCGCGCAGATGGTAGACGTCTCGGAGAAGCCGTTGAGCGCGCGAACCGCGATCGCGACGGGCCGCATCACGCTGGCGAGCGAGACGGTCGCCCTGGTGCGGAAGAACGAGATCGCCAAGGGCGACGTGATCGCGACGGCGCGGATCGCGGGTATCCAGGCCGCGAAACGAACCGCGCACCTGATTCCGCTCTGTCATACCATTCCGCTCAGCGAAGTGAAGATCGACATCGACTTGTCCGGCGACGGCGCTGAAGTCACCTGCACCGCGCGGACCGTTGCACAAACCGGTGTCGAGATGGAAGCGCTGACTGGCGTCTCCGTCGCACTGCTCACCATCTACGACATGTGTAAGGCAGTCGACACGACGATGGTGATCGGCGAGGTCCGGTTGCTGAAGAAGAGCAAGCAGGCGTTGGAGTAGGGGAGAGTAATGGAAAAAATGCCGGGCCAACCCTCCATTACCCCAACACTCCAATCCCCCGTTGGTATCATCACCGTTTCCGATCGCGCAACGACGGGCGAATACGAAGACCTCGGCGGGCCGGCGCTGAAAGAAGCGGCGCAGAAATATGGATGGCAGGTTCTCAGCGAGGCGATCGTCCCGGATGAGGCGTCCCGGATTCAGGAAACGATCCGTTCGTTTTCGGACCAGGGATGCGGATTGATCCTGGTGACCGGCGGAACCGGCGTTGCCCTACGCGATGTCACGCCGGAAGCGGTCCGCGCAATCATGCGCGTGGAGATTCCCGGATTTGGTGAAGCGATGCGGCGGGAATCAATGGCGATCACGCCAAACGCGATCCTGTCGCGCAGCCTCGCGGCGATCGTTCAGCGCTCCCTGGTGATCGCGCTGCCAGGAAAGCCATCTGGCGCAGTGGAGTGTCTCAGCTTTGTGATCGGCGCGATTCCGCATGCGGTGGCGCTTGCCCAACGCGTCCCCACTTCGTGCTGATATACGATCCGGTCAGATCGTAATCAGCGTCAGTTCGGGCCGGCAATTCCAGCGAAACGGGAGGCGGTACGTCCCTATTCCCGCATTCACATAGAGCGGGCCGCCAGGCGTTTCGTACAAACCGTGTTCGTAAGGGCGCACGCCTCTCGGCAGAACGATCGCGCCCAGGAACGGCAGCCGAATCTGCCCGCCGTGAGAATGACCGGCGAGAATCAGATCGAAACGGCGCTGAAGGCCATTCGCCATTTGCGGAAAATGCAGCAGGAGGATCTGCCGCGCGGCTTGCGGCCCGCCGAAAATTTGCACGCCGCGGCCCACGCCGACCAGCTCCAAATCGTATTCTGGCAGAATCGCACTTCGGCCCGGAAGCCAGCCGCCGCCGGTCGCGGCGAAAGCCTTGTCAAAATCGGCAGAGGCTACGCCGCTTTGGAAATCGTGATTACCCGGGTTGCCGTAGACCGGAGCGTTGATCTGGCGAATGAAGTCGAATGCGGCCGGAGCGAAGCGCGCTTCCTCGACCAGGTCGCCGGTGAAACAAACGAAGTTCGGCGCCAGTTGGTTGATCGCGCGGACAACTTCGGATGCGTACTCGGCGTCGCCCCGGTAATGAAAATCGCTGAAGTGAACCAGGCGACATGGACCCGCGCCGTGGTTGAGTTTGGTGACGCGCAGCGTGGTCGTTTCGAAGGCAGAGGAATTCGCGCCCAGCGCCGCCGGCAGCGCCAGCGCACTGAGTCCCAGGAATTTTCGACGTGTGATCCTGCTCATGCCGCGTCCCTAAAGAGCATAGAACATTCTCATCCCGCTGGGAAGGGCCTCGGGTAGGGGGGCGAGATGCCCACCTTGCCGGGACACGTTCGCCGGCGGCACTGAAGCGCGTCTGCGCCTCAATTCGAGGAGATCCCTAATCCGGGAACGACAGCAGCCGCATGAACTGCTTGCCTTTGTCCGTTAGCCGGGCGTTCGCGCCGCGCCCGGAAATTCGGTCGCTGGTGAGAATCTCGGCATTCACCCCGCTCGATTTCAGGTAAGACAACTCCGGTTCCGACACCGGCTTCGCTCCCGGCTGGATCTTCAGCGGCACACCCGCGCGATTGAACGACACCTCCCAGCTCGCCGGTTGTCCCGCCGGTTTTTCCCTGACCATCCAGGGATAAAACTTCGCGAGGTCGAAGTTTTTCGAGGCCGGCACCAACACGCGATAGAGTGTTTCCTCTTCGGCCAGGAATTCTGGAATCGTCAATGCCGGCTGTTTCTGGAGTGCGAGATAAAGGCGGGCGATGTCGAGTCCCACCAGGTTCAGGCCGTTGTAAAGGCCGTGGCGGTTCGGCTCGCTCGGGAAAAATTTGGCGTGCCACGCTTCGAACTGCCGGCTCAACATCAGGTTCATTTCCAGGTGCACATGCGCACGCGCCTGGTTTAACCCTTCGCCGGTATGCCCCATCACGCCGAGTTGCTCGCGCTGCTGCACGTGCTGCCCGCGGCGAACCGCGATCGAGCTGAGATGGCCGTAGAGGCTGTAGTATTTGCACCCATCGAAGCGGTGCTCGACGACGACGTAGCGCCCGTAGTTTGAGTAACCCGCGGTCTCGCTCGTGTGCACTACCACGCCGGGCGCAATCGCGCGCACGGCATCGAGCGGCTCCCCATTCGTGTCGCGCTGGAGCGGACGAATGTCGATCCCCTCGTGCAAGCGCGTGTAAATGATCCCTGCCGAGGTCTCTACGGGATTGCGGACGAAGCCATACCGTCCGCCTTCCCACGGCGTGGACTTCTCGCCGTGATAATCGCGGTCGATGTATTGGTAGAACGTCGGTCCGTCGCCGCGGAAGAGCGCGTCGTTATCCGTCGGCAGGACGAGGTTCAGCGGTTCGGCGCCGTGCGCCGCGATCGCCACCAGGCCGCCCAGGAAAAAGAGTGCTCCGATTCGCATCCTACTTTCGTTTCGGCCAATCCTTCTTCGGATTCGCTTCCGCGTGGACGCGAAACGTGGAATGTTGTTTCGTTTCGCCCTGCGGCGCGATAAGACCGGGGACAGCGGCGCTACGCATGGCGGATTGATAAAGGGTTTGACAATTTCCGCAACCCCGAAAGCTTTCGGGGCTGATTAGCCGCTCATGAGCCGTTCCCTTGTTTTCGCTGTCGTCACTTTGGCGATGGCGGCTCGTCTGTGCGCGGAAGAGCCGACCGCCACGCCGGAAAAGCGCGGCTGGTTCAGCCGGTTGTTGCATCCATTTCAATCGTCCTCGAACCCGGCGCCGAATTACAAGGACGCCCGGCTCCGCGGTCTCGTCCTGGAATTGAAGCTCTCGCCCGAGCCGGTGAAACTCTCGGAGGTCCGGCAGTTGCAGGTGAACCTTACCCTGAAGAACATTTCCAAGCGCGCGGTCGTCCTGGATTTCCCGAGCGAGCAAAGGTTCGAGGTTTATCTCCGCAATTCCACCGAAGCGATCCTCACCATCTGGTCCGACAACCACGCCTTCGAAGACAAACCCGCCACCGTCCTGGTCAATCCGCAGGAGCACATCGATTATCCCGCCACCATCGCCACCCGCGATCTCTCCGCGAACAAGGTTTTCATCTGCGAAGTTTTCTTCCCGCAATTCCCTGAGCTGCGCATCCGGCAGAAGTTTCTGACCGTGCCGTGAGCGCTCCGTTCTTCGACTACCATACCCACCCGCAGGGTCATCGCGTTCAGCCCTACACGCAGCAACTTCTCCAGCCGTGGATCGACAGCGCCCGCGCCCGCGGGCTGACCGACATCGCGTTCACCGATCACGATCGTTACCACGCCGGGATCGATTTCCACGAAATCGATACGCTGCGCGCGGCGAATCCCGACATCAAAATCCGTGCCGGGCTAGAGCTGGATAACGATCCGGAAACATCCACTGCCGGGCGCGCGTGGGTAGAGAAAAACTGGGACCGGCTCGATTTCGTCCTCGGCTCCGTCCACTATCTCGATCGCCCCGATCAAATGTTCGACACCCCGGCCGGCGCCGAACAATTCGCCGGTCGCAAGATCGACGAGATT
>JALYIN010000002.1 GCA_030775765.1 Verrucomicrobiota bacterium | reverse complement strand
GTATGGGGATGCGTCGCGTTGATCCGGCCGAAGGCGTCGAAGAACTGCCCTCCTTTCACCTGCAAGCCATAAGGCAGGCTCGTCGTCTGGAGAAACGCTTCTTCGAGCTCGATCTGGGTCTGGTTGTTGTTGTCGAGCTTGAGAACAATGTTAGCGAAACCTTCGAAGTACGGATCGACGGCGCCATCGAGCGCGATCTCGGCGTTGCGCGCGTTAAAGCCGCGCTGCTGCGGATCGTGGTCGCCGACTTCGAGCCGGTCGAGATGCCGCTCGCTCGACGCGGCCACGGAGAAGAGCCCATCGAACGAGATGTTCATGTAGTTTTTGTTGTTGCCGCCGCCGATGATCGGGATCGGCTGGGTCAACGGCGAACTGGTGTCGGAAGTCGAGATCGTGGCTGGCGTTGTGGTCACTGCTTCATCGCTCGTCGGGAACGTGGTTGTGCCGTTCGCATTGACGGATGGCGCTGAAGAAACCACCGCCGTGTCGCTGGTGGGAAACAGCGGTGGCGCGCTCGTTGATGGCGGGACCGCCGATGTCGCGGCCGTCTGCGCCTCGGAATTCTGCGGAAGCGCCGGCGCATTGGAGCTGTTTTTCTCCGTCGCGGCGGTCTGTTGTTCTTTCACCTGCTGCTGCAACACCTGCACCATTTCCTTGAGCGATTGCACCTGTTCGCGCAGGGCCTGGACTTCCGCCGTCGTGGCCGGGGTCGAAGCCGCCGGAGCAGCGGGCGAACGTTCTGCGGTCTGCGCGAAGCCGCTGGTCGTTGTGCAAACGGCGAGCGCTATCCAAATAAATATCTTCATTTGTTTTCCTGACTGGCTCGGGACACGCGCCCGAGAACATCCTGAACCGACTGTCCGCGTTCAGCGCGCATTGGATCAGCAGCCAGCGGAACGCGCGAAAGGCCACTGCCCGCCGGAGCGGGGAAGTCCAATGGTCAGGAAACAGCAGGAGGCGCGTGCTCGAGCAGAGAAAACTCGAGGTGTGCGCTGACTAACTGAAAGCTGTGGAGGGCGTGGGCGAACGACGTGGGCGACGCCGGTGGTGCGACCGCGATCGCGACGGCCGGGGTGTGCTGGTAATTGCCCGACGTCAGCAGCGTGACCGCGCACTCGTGATTAGGCGTGCCAGTCGTCCCATGAATCTGCTCATGGAGGCGCGGAATCGCGGAAAGAACGAGGGCCAAAAGGACGGCACAAATGCATCCCGCCGCAACGATCGCGCGGAAAGCGACCGCTTTGTCCTCGCTAAGACGCCCCTTCATTCGGCGCGAGTTTGCTTCTTCGGGTTGCCTTGCGCAAGCGCGATCTAAAAGCCACCCGGAGATGGGGAGCGGCCTAGCACGCGAATCGCTCTCGTAGAAACGCAATGGACGTCCTGGCTTCCGAGACATTTGCCCCGCCGCCTTCGACAGTCCGCGCGCGGAAGAGCCCGACCGAAGGATGGATTAGTCGCGCGGTTATGCCTGCGAACATTGCTTTCCAGAACGCTTCGAAAGTCAGTGTCGGAGTGCTTTCGTTGATCTGGATCGGCGCGGTCGGCCTGGCCGATTACTGGACCGGTTACGAGTGGTCGATGATGATTTTCTATCTGATCCCCATCACCCTGGGGACCTGGTTCGTGGGCCGCGGCTTTGGGATGTTCCTCTCCGGTTTGAGCATTGGCACGTCGATCCTGAGCGATCTTGCCTCGGGCATTCCGAAAGTGCGCTACTGGAATGAAGCGGTGGCTCTGACTTCGTACGCGATCTTTGTCTGGTTGTTGGCGCGATGGCGCGCCGCCCTCTGGCAAATGGACGAACGGGTCCGGCTGCGCACGGCCGATCTCCAGGAGGAGATCCTGGAACGCATGCGGCTCGAAAAAGAAATGACCGAAGTGACGGAGCGGGAGCGCCGGCGGCTGGGACATGATTTGCACGACAGTGTCTGCCAGCATCTCACCGGGACCGCGCTCGCCGCCCAAGTTTTGCGAGCGAAGCTGGCGTCGAAGCTTTCGGAAGATGCGGTGGACGCCGCGAAGCTCGTGGGATTAATCGAGGAGGGAATTGATCTCACTCGCAGCCTGGCGCGTGGATTATTTTCTCCCGATCTCGAACGGGGCGGATTGGCGGTGGCCTTGGAGGGACTGGCCCATAACATCCAGGAACGCACGGGGATCACTTGTGAATTTCATTTTAACGAGGAGAGCCGCGTCGAGTCCTGCGCTGCCGCGGTGCTGACACAATTCTACCGCATCGCGCAGGAAGCGGTTGCCAATGCGGCAAAACACGCGCGTCCGCGCCGAATCGTGATCGAACTCGACGCCGCCGATGGGGAAATGCGACTGAATATTTTTGATGATGGCGTGGGGTTGGCAGACGCGAGCGCAACGAATGGGCTCGGTCTTAAGATGATGCGTCACGGGGCGGATTTGATCGGCGCAAAGTTCAGCGCGGTGAGACGCGATCCGGCAGGAACCATTATTTCCTGCGTCCTGCCAGTTCGGGAAAGACAACACGATGAAATCTGATTTCCTGGCGCGAAAGAGTCGCGTGTTTGTGGTCGATGATCACCCGCTGGTGCGCGATGGCCTGAGCACGCTGATCAATCGGGAGAGCGACCTCGAAGTTTGCGGCATTGCGGAAGATGCGGCCTCGGCCTTGCCCGCGATCGCGGCGAGCCGTCCGCATATTGCGCTGATCGACATCTCGCTCAAGAACACTTCCGGATTGGAATTGATCAAGGACCTGAAAATCCAGCAGCCCGCGCTGGCGGTGATCGTCGTCTCGATGCACGACGAGATGCTGTATGCGGAACGGGCTTTGCGCGCCGGCGCCCGCGGCTACGTGATGAAACGCGAGACAACCGGGAACGTGCTCACGGCCATCCGGCGGGTGCTCGAAGGCGGCGTTTACCTGAGCGACAATGTGGTCGCGCGGATGGCGAGTCTCGTGGCGGGCGAGCGCCAGCGCGATTCGGCCAGCGCCGAGCGGGTCGAGCAATTAAGCGATCGCGAGCTGGAAATCTTTCGCCTTCTGGGCCGGGGATGCAGCACCGCGGAAATCGCCGACGTCCTTCACATTAATTTCAAAACGGTCCAGGCCTATTGCGCCCGCGCCAAGGAAAAGCTCGGGCTCACCACGGCGATCGAGCTGCGGCGCGCCGCCACTCGCTGGGAAGACGCGCACGCCGCGGCGACGGCCTGAGTTCTCCCTGAGGACAGTCTGTAGGGCTGCGCCTTACAGAAAGATGCGGCGCGCTCGGGACTCGGCGGGCCTCTTGGTTGCTGAATAAGGAGGCATGAAAAAATCAGCTTTTGCCGGATCCATCAAGGGCTTCACGCTCGTGGAAATAATGATCGTCGTTTCGATCATCGCCCTGCTCGCCGCCCTCGCCGTGCCGGGATTCCTCCGCGCCCGCAAACGCTCGCAAGCCAGCCGAATCATCAACGACCTGCGCTTGATCGATTCAGCGGTGGATCAGTACGCGATCGAAAATAACAAGACCAGCGGCTCCCCCGTCGCGGTCACCGATTGGACCAATTATCTCAAGAAAGGCACGAACCTTTACGTCACCGGAGGCGACATTTTCGGAAATTCCTACGGGCCCCAGACTGTCGATTCGCTTCCTTCGGTGCCCGCGGTATCCAAGGCCGCGCTTTCGGACGTCACGGACAACACGTTCTGGTCGCCCTACAACTAGCCGGCGCCCCGGCTTCATCTGCGACCGCGACTCCTAGACAGGGAGGGCGCCGCGGGTTACCAATGCAGACATGATCGGGCCCGCCAAAATCTATTTCATCATCTTCGGTCTGCTCACGATCGTCGGTGGCGTGATCGGATATGTGAAAGCCGGCAGCACGGCCTCGATTGTCGCCGGCGCAATCTCGGGTATCGCGCTCATCGTGGCGGCGTATTTGTTGCCACGGAATGTCGCGTTGGGCCTGATCCTCGCCGGCGTTGTTTCCGTGGCCCTGGCCGGAAAGTTCATTCCCGACTTTATGAAAGCCGGCAAAGTGATGCCAGCCGGTTTGATGGCGATTCTGAGCGTGATCGGCGTCATCGTGGCGATCGTCGCCTGGATCAAGAAATAGCAGACCGTCGTGCGAAAAATCCGGGTCAGAACGCTTGGTTTCTTTATTCTCGTCCTAGTCGCCGCGGCGCTGGCGGCGATCGTGTTGCGCTGGATCTCGCTCGAGAAATGGCATCGAACCCAGGTCGCCCCCGAAACCCCGGTCGACATCGAGGTTCCCGAAAAGACTCCGACCCCGGCGCCGTCGCCGAAAGTACCGGTCATCGCCGGGAAGCTCGATACGGCGCGGTTATTTAGCGGCATCACCGTCCACGCCGCAGTGGAACCGACGCCCGGCGGTGCCGCGTCCGACGAACGCGCGGACCCGCAGAGTTACGTGCTCGAGCTAAAACTCCACGCCCGCGTCCCGACACCGAACGCGACGATCGAGGATTTAGCGAAGGTTAGCCCGGACCTTCCGCGTCTCTTGCCCGGTCTCGCGGCGATGATCACGCCCGATTCCGTCTCGCCGTTTTTCAAGGAACTCTACGACACGAAGCTGCGAATCCTGAAAGAAAGCCTGGTGCGGCTCGATCAACTTCTTTCGCGGCACAATTTTTACGATTGCCAGACGGTATTGAATTTGCGGCATCCCGAATCGAAGCGGCGCGCCGTTCTGTTGCAGTCCGATATGGACGTCGATGCAGACGGCTCCGATTCCGACCGGCTGCCGGCGGGCTCCGGTCAATCGGCGAACTTCAAGCCGGTCACCAGTTATCGCTGGCCGAAGAAAAGCCAGATTCCGAATTCCTATCTCGGGCCGGCGGAAGAAAGGTTGAAACGTTACGAAACCGAGCTCGCAGCGAAAGGCACCGCACCCGACCGGAAGAAGGATCTGAAGGCCGGGATCGCCTCAGCCCGGGATGAGATCGAGACGCTGAAGAAATACAGCTTCCTGATCGGCGCGACCGATCCCTACATTGTGTTGCCCTCGGGGCTGGGAAAAGCCGACGGCGGCAAGGTCGGCGATTATGTGCTCGTCATTTTCAGAGACCGCATTTTCCCCGCGATCGTCGGCGACATCGGGCCATCGGATAAGGCGGGCGAAGCATCGTTGCGAATCGCGAAGGAGATAAACACGGCTGCCACCGCCTACAACCGGCCGGTGAGCGACCTCAAAGTGACCTATCTTGTTTTTCCCGGCACGGCCGAGACGCCGTTCGGTCCGCCCGATCTCGAGAAACTTTTCGCCCGAAGCGACGTGCTCGTGAAAGAAATCGGCGGCGCGACCGTTCCGCTGCATCACTGGGAAAATATTATTCCGCCGTTGCCGAGCCCCACGCCCACGCCGACTCCGAGCCCGACGCCATCGGTTTCGCCCGCCGGCAATTTGCCTGCGACCGGCGCGTCGCCGACTTCGACATTTGCCTTTCCGATTGCGAGCCCACCGCCTTCGCCATCGCGGTGAGGTTTTCTCCGTGAGCAAAGCGTTTACCCGGGACGAAAACGAGGGACCGGAGATTCCCGATGTTCCGCCGGCGGCTTCTTTGATCGGACTGGGCGAGAAGAATTACATCACGGCGCACGGCGCCCAGAAGTTGCGCGAGGAACTTCAACGGCTCGTCGAAGTCAGGCGACCCGGTCTTGTGGAAGCGCGGGATGATCCCGATGCGAAACGGCAACTGGCGCGCCTCGATCAGCGCATCATGCAGCTCGAGGAAAGTTTGCAGTCGGCGGAAATCGTTTCGCTACCCAGTGGTGCGCTCGATGTCGTCCGGTTCGGGGCGTGCGTAACGGTCCGGGAATCCGATGGAAGCGAAACGAGCTACCGGATCGTGGGCGTGGATGAAACAGCCGCCGAGGAGAACCGAGTGAGCTGGATGTCGCCGATTGCCAAAGCGCTCGTGAACCGCAAACGGGGGGAGCGGATTCGCTTCAAATTTCCTTCGGGAGCGGAGACGCTTGAGATAATAGAGATCAGTTATGAATGATCGCTTTCTCTTCGCGCTCCTCGTTTCAATCGCACTGATGCCGATCGCCTTCGGGGTCGAACCGCCGGCCGGCGACAAGTTTGATGTCATTATCAAAGGGGGCACCGTTTACGACGGCACGGGTGACAAGCCGCGCGTGATCGACGTGGCCATCCGCGGCGATCGCATTGCCGGCCTCGGAACTTTTTCAGCCGACCAGGCCAAGACGGTGATCGACGCGAAGAGCCTCGCGGTCGCGCCGGGCTTCATCAACATGCTCTCCTGGTCCACCGAATCGCTGATCGAGGATGGCCGTTCCCAAAGCGAAATTCGCGAAGGCGTCACGACGGAGATCATGGGCGAAGGCTATTCCATGGGCCCGGTCAACGACCGGATGAAGGAAAGAATGCGGAGTCAGCAGGGCGACATCAAATACGAGATCAAGTGGAACACGCTCGCGGAATATTTGCGCTACCTCGAGCAGCACGGGATCTCGTGCAACGTCGCGTCGTTCGTCGGCGGGACCACGATCCGCGAGTTCGTCATTGGCCTCGAGGACAAACCGCCGACGCCCGAGCAGCTTGAGCAAATGCGCCAGCTAGTCCGGCAGGAAATGGAAGCGGGCGCGCTCGGGATCGGCACGTCGTTGATTTATCCGCCGGCGTTTTATGCGAAGACGGAGGAGCTGATCGAGCTGTGCAAGGTGGCCGCGAAATATCAGGGCAAATACATTTCGCACATGCGGAGCGAAGGGAATCAATTACTCCAAGCGATCGACGAGCTGCTGCGGATCAGCAAGGAAGCGGGAATCCCCGCGGAGATTTATCACATCAAAGCGGCGGGCCAGCCGAACTGGGGTAAAGCGGACGCGATGCTGGCGAAGATCGAAGACGCGCGCAAAGCCGGGCTGAAAATCACAGCCGACATGTACACCTACACCGCCGCGGGCACCGGCCTCGATGCCTGCCTGCCGCCGTGGACAGAAGATGGCGGATACCCGGCGTTGTTCAAGCGGCTGCGCGATCCGGCGACCCGCGAGAAAATCGCGGCCGAAGTGCGGACGCCGAGCGACAAATGGGAAAACCTCTATCTCGCCGCCGGTTCCCCGGAAAAAATCCTGCTCAACGGGTTCAAATCGGAAAAACTAAAACCGCTGACCGGAAAATCGCTGGCCGAAATAGCGAAGATGCGCGGCAAAGATCCGGTGGAGACCGTCATGGATTTGATCGCCGAAGACGAGTCGCGGATCGATTGCATCTACTTCCTGATGTCGGAAGAAAACGTGAAGAAGGAGATCGCGAAGCCGTGGGTCTCGTTTGGGTCGGACGAAGCCTCCCAGGCACCGGAAGGGAACTTCCTGAAATCGAACTGTCATCCGCGTGCTTATGGAAACTTTACGCGAGTGCTCGGGAAGTATTCGCGCGAAGAAAAAATCCTGACCCTGGAGGAAGCGATCCGGAAGTTAAGCGGATTGCCCGCCACGAATCTCGGGCTGGATCATCGCGGTTTCGTCCAGGAAGGCATGTTCGCCGACGTGGTGGTGTTCGACCCGGCGACGGTTGGCGATCGAGCCACGTTCGACAAGCCGCATCAATATTCCGTCGGCATGAAGCACGTGTTTGTGAACGGCGCGCAGGTGCTTAAGGATGGCGAGCACACTGGCGCAAAATCGGGCAAAGCGATTTGGGGACCGGGCAAAACAAAATAAGCTCCAAGCACCAGAGAAGCACTAAACACCAAGCACCAAACCGCAGCGCGCCTTCGAAGATAATTTGGAGCTTGGAATTTGGAATTTCTCTGGAGCTTGAAGCTTGGGATTTGGAGCTTCCCGCGCCGCTGGCGCGGGTTATCTTCCTTTCGCGTCCACTCGTGATTCGATCTGATCCAGCGTCGGGTTGTTTTGCCGGATCCATTGCTGGATCGCGCCGACTTCATTCGGGTCGATGGTTGTAGTCCGCGGCTCGCGATTCACCAAATCGGGAGACGAATCGGGCAACACCGGCTTCGCCTTCTTGACCGTAAACTTCCAGTGCCGTCCGAACCGAAGGAGTGAGTAATACATCGTCTTGGCTTCGACGGGTCCGACGCCGCTGCAACGCATCGCGTCGTAGAACATGCGATCGACCACCGCCGGTGGGCGATTCTTCTGGTCGTAGGCGACGTCGTGAAGCACGGACGCGTTCCGGTATTTTCCTTCAAACGGCCCGCCCATGAACGACCACAAGGCGCGAGGAATTGAGGCGCCATCGATAACCGAGCCGGCCGGCGCAATCCAGACGACGCCTTTCGGGTCTGTGTAACGCAATTCGTTCAGGAGCGTCATCGTTCGCCCGTCCTCGTCCCAGCGGGTGTCGATCGTGCCGCTGTAATAACCCCACGGACCGGCCGGATCGAAATTGTCGTGGTGCTGGCGGTGCTTGCCGGAAAAAATGCAGCCGGAAAGGAAAAAACACAGAAACAGCGTTGTAGCCGCCGCGCTTATCCGCCGCGCTTTTCGCCACCGCGCCGACAGAGCGGCACGGCTACAGCCAGGAACACGAATCGTCATCAGCTCACGGATGAAACCAGCTCTTTCTCGCTGTGCGCGCGCGAACGTGAAGGTGGCGGAACAACACCCGCTTTTGTAGGCCGCCGGAATTTCTTCACGTAGAAGAGCATGAAGATGCCGCAGACGATCAGGAGCGAGCCGATCCATTTCAAAAGCCAGCCCGGGTCACGCAAAATCTGAATCGTGCTCTGGCCGAGATTTTCCGGATTCCAGGAAGCCTGCGACATTTTGAAAGTGAGACCGGACCAGGTGCGCCACCATTCACCGGGGTAATTGAACGGGTTGTTCATCCAACATTGCCCGGTGCCGGTCTGGCCTTCCGCGCTCGTCACGCGGACGGTGCTCTTGAACCCGGCAGGACTATCGCTGCCTTCATTGCGTTGCACTTCGAAATCGAGCAACTCCAAACCAATCGGCAACGGAATCTGTTTCCAACCATAGGCGACCTGCACCTGGCCCGCGCCGGCCGGGACGCTGATCTGCCATCCGGCGGGAATCCATTGGTCGGTCGCTTTGCCATCTTGGTCGATACGAATCCGAACGCCGTCCGGTAAATCCGATCCAGTGGCAGGCGTCGTCGTTGGAATAAAATCCGTCCACTCCTCGGCATGCGGCAGGGTGTGATCGACGGTCAATTGCCAGTCAGCCCATCCGGTCGTAAGCGGTTTGTTCAACTCGAGAGTGCCGGTTGCCTTCCCGGTCTTTCGCGAATCGAGCCAGTAAGTGACCGTACCGTCGTCCGCAAGGAAGAGCGTGAGATGGTTCGGCGCCGCGGCTCCATCCTCCGGCATCGCGGGCGCCGTGCCTGGCGCCGTGTCGCTATGCGGACCGGGTGCTGCCGCGGAAACTGGAACGCCTTTGCCGCGTAACGTCACGACGACGCCGGGATTGTTCGGCTGGTCGCTGACGGAGCTGGGTTTTCCATTGTCGATCCGGAAATCGGCCCAGTAATTATCGATCCGGGCGGTGAACGTGCTTCCGTCCATGGCCGCGTCCTTTCCGAGATTCTGCGCGACGTCGAACGTCCAGGTTTTTCCATTCAGCGAAATGACGATGCTGCCAGTGTTTCCGTTCTGCGGTTGGGAAAGCTGAACTTTCGCACCGCTGTTCCCGCCCTTGATCGCCTTCGCGATCTGTTCCTCCGGCGCTTTGGCGAACGCGAAGATCGCTTCCTCGATTTCCACTTCGCCGTTCGCGGGTTGAGGGGAATTGGCCGCGTCGGTTTTCGTCTCGGCCGGCGCAACGCCGCGTTTTAATTCAATCTTCGCGAGCCCCATGTTGAACGAGCCGTGCTCGCGGTCGTCGGCCATGAGCCAGCTGTCGAGGCGCTGGCCCATCATCGCGGTGGCGATGACGAAATGCAGGGCGCGCGCGCCGGCTTCGTTAAGCGGTTTCGGGTTCAGCTTGCCTTCGATGGCCGGCGCGTAGTCAACGATGCTGAGCCGTCCGCCGCCTGCGAGCAGCCCGAGGTCCCACGGTTTTTGTGGCGTGGGCGGCCGATGAATGATCTCGACGGGATAACCTTTTACGAGGCCGTCGGTATCGCGGACGCGGAGCTGGTGCTGATCGACGAGCAACCGGTTGGAAGGCGGTTCGCCTTTAAAGAGCGTAATCGTTCCTTCGATTCCCCAGATGCGTCCGATGAGCGAGCCGGCGAGGAGCGTGATGATGCCGAGGTGGGTGACGAGAAAGGCCACATGATGTTTTTTCCAGGGCCAGCGGGAGAGCGCGGAGACGGTAAGATTCGCGGCGAGAAGGATGAGCCACGCATTGAACCAGGGCGCGCCGTAAACGTAGG
>JALYIN010000001.1 GCA_030775765.1 Verrucomicrobiota bacterium | reverse complement strand
ACGTAGACCCGATCTTCTTTCGACTCTTCACGCCATTTTTCTTTAAGGCTACGTCAACAACACAAAGTGTGATCCTAAACGACTTTTGAGGCTTGCAGGCTTCGTGGTTCAGATGTCTAGAACGCTTTCACTCCGGGTCATGCGCCACCCCGCCAGCCGTCGCTGATCTTATTCTCGTTAGATGGCTTTTCCCATATAATGCGCGACGCCTTTCACCCCAAGTCGCTGCTCGGCCTGTTGACCGAAGTCGTCTTGATTGGAATCAGTGTGTTCCTTGCGCTTCTGGCGAATCAGTGGAGCGAGGCCAGAGAACACCGAGAGCGCGCGAATGCGAGTCTGCGCTACTTTCGTGAAGAAATTGTCACCAACCAGAAAGCAATCGAAACGCGGCGACAGTATCACGAAGCTTTACCCGACGAGATTGATAGCTTTCTACAATCCGACGCTCCAAAAACCTTTGAAAGTTTTGGCCCAGCGGTTCACTTTCATGGACTGGAGCCAGTCGTGTTCGAACACACCGCTTGGGATCTCGCTCTCGCAAATCAGTCTCTGTCCTACCTTGACCCGCAGCTTGCCTACGCGATCTCACGCGTTTACACGCGGCAGCAGGCGTTTCAAACGCTGCAAAACGCTTTCCTCCAGTCAGTCATCGCTCCCAGCACTTTTGCAAGTCGGGACGCGACGGGATTTGCGACCTCCATTAAGGAATACTTAATCGATGTGAACATCTACGAATCTGACTTATTAAAACTGTATGCTCAGCTACTTCCCCAAATCGACGCCGTCGCGGCGCCGCTTCGATAGCGTTTAGTTTGCATGGCACGCCCAACCATCTAACCAAGCGATGCAGCGAACCGCGGACCGCCCTTATGCCTAGTTTTGAGAGCATGCGAACGTCATTTCTCGCTCCCGCGGTCGCTGATCTTGTGTCTCGTTAGACCCTTATGTCGCGCTTCCTACTGATCCTACTTCTTGTCGATTCGTTCGTGGCCGGAGCAGTCGCTTCTTCGGTGAACGACATGGCAGCCGAGAAGGCCGCCCGTGCTGTCGCTATTTCAGCGCCACGCCCAGAATATCCGTATGAAGCCAGACGTGCTCGGATCACAGGAACGGGAATTGCGGTAATGCATGTAGACACGTCAACTGGAGCACTCAGCGAGGCTGTAATGGCGCAAAGCACTGGCCACGCGATTCTGGATAACGCTGCACTGATTGCGTTCCGTCGCTGGCGGTTCAAGACGGGGACGGTAGCGATGGTGAAATTGCCGATTACGTTTGCGATGCCGGTCACGATCTACCCGAACCGCTGGTATTCATTTTCCGGAATGGTGCGCGGCGTAGATGTCCATGCTAGCACGATAACAGTCAAAGGCCCGACTGGAACGGACATGATCATAGTGAGTCCGCAAACGCAGTTGCGGAAGAACAGCCAGCCCATCGCGCTGCGCGATATCGGGGTCTCTGACACAGTTTCGGGCCGCGCGACAGTGCGGCCACCCAAATTCACAGCCGTGGCGCAAAGTATAACGGTAAAGGCGGCTCCTAGATGAAAGACAGCGTGATTTGAGGGCCTAATCATGCAATGCAGCGAACCGCTGGCCGCCCCGCGTTCCCGCCTTCGATGACTTCCACATTCAACCAGCAGCTGCGCGCTCTCCTACCAGCCGTCTATATCTAGTTAGACCTATGAAGTGTCGCTTTGGGGATTTTGGCATGGCTTCTTGAAGCTCGGCTGGAGCTTACGCATAGGTAGCTGAATGAAATACCCCATCATTTTACTGGCCGTTGCAGCAGTGATGTTTCTCGTGGGTCTTGGAATCCGCGTGCATGCCGACGGGAAATACATTAACAAGATGTATTATCATACTGTGGCGTCGGGGTTGGACGAGTTCCACGACATATTCGCCGAACGAAAAATCGGCGATACTCTCCAGGTCTTGGGTATTATTTTAGGTTCCACAGGAGGGCTTTGGTTCGTTGTCGTCGCAATCAGTCGAGATAGACGTCGGCAGGTCTAACCATGCGATGGAGCGAACGGCTGGCAGCTTTGGCTCTTCACCTTCCATGAAATTCCGTGCGCAACCCGCGGCCACGCGCTCTCCCGACAGCCGTCGCTCATTTTGTTCTCGTTAGACGTTCCTCCACCGTTCTATCTTAACGGATTCATGCGGATCGCAGCGGTGATTCGCTGATATTGCGTTGCTCTTTTGTCGTGTGCGGTTGACCGGGAAAAAGCCTAAAGACAAGGCATATCCGAAGGAAATTAAGACCATGGGAGATGTAATTCGGAAAAGGCGGTTGGATTTTGGACTACGACAAGAAAATGTGGCGAAGTTGATCGGATGCGATAAGACGAGCGTCCTCAATTGGGAAAGGGGGCATACATCTCCAGCCACTAGCAAAATATCCGGCATCAGGAGGTTTTTGGATCCGTCCGCAAGGCGCCAGAAGACACAAGGGTTCGCAGCGTAGGGGGTTCACTCCGCTTTTGTCATTTGCGCTTCAAAACGCGGAGAAGTCGGACTCTGAGACGATGATTTCTCGAGGGTCGAACCCCTACGGAACCATATTGACATTTTTGGCAAAACTGGCGTTTGCGCGTTGGACAGCGCATGGGATTCGGAGCTCAGCAGCATTCGCGTTTGCCACGAATTGCGGCGCGCCCCTCCTTGATTAGGAATGGGGGTTCCGGTCACGCAGAGATTCGCCGCGGCCGGCGCAGCGGTTTTCGCAATCATCGTTGGATTCGAAATAATGCCGGTTAAATTTCATTAGTCTTTCGCCTGCCCATTTCGCAGGCTGCCTCTCCTTGGCTGACAACCGGACTGTGTCATGTAGTCCTTCCGCTCTTGCGCCATCTCTTCGCCGAGCTGCGATATGTTCTTTAGCAATGCTCGTTTGGTCCTGTCTTGTCGTACGCGTGTAACCACGAGCAGGAGAACCGTAATGAGACTGAGCGCTGCTGGAATACTCATGAGGATGGAAAATCGCGACGCCGACAAACCCCAGAACACGTCGCCTGCGACAAGCACTGCGGCGACCACCAGGAAATTTCCGAAGTGGAGGGTGTGCTTTTGTTTACGAGTGCCGGGCATAGGCTGAATCAGGCGACGAACATCGCGATACCAGCGGCAAACATGACAGCGGCTGCAATGCCGACCACCCAACGACTGAGTCGGGAACTAGGTTGCCCCAACATGATCTTCGAATCGGATGCGACCACCAGGATGCCCACGAGAAGGAAAGGTGCGAGCGTGCCGTTGATGACAGCGGTCCAAAACAGAGCTCGCAGCGGATTGATGTTTGCAAAATCAAGGATGATTCCGGCGACTGTTGATCCAATCACGACGGCATAAAACGCGCGTGCAGCGCCCAGCTTTTCGTCCAAGCCCTCACGCCAATTCAACGTTTCCGCAAGCGCATAAGCCGCGGAGCCGGAGAGCGTCGGAATCGCAAGTAATCCCACGCCTAAGATCCCGATCGTGTAGAGCAGGACGGCAAATCGGCCGGCGAGCGGGCCAAGGACTTCTGCCGCTTGTCGCGTTGTTTCAATATTGGTTACTCCGTGCCGATTCAGAGTGAACGCTGTGGTTAACATGATGAAATACATCACCAGGACCGCGAAAAATGTTCCAACCCCAACATCCAATTTCCGGCTCACGATTTCGCGCTTGGTCGCGTTTTGCCTCTGGCGAACCATCCGCCTCCCTTTCGACTTTTCTTCTTCGATCTCCTGCGAAGCCTGCCAGAAAAAGAGGTAAGGACTGATCGTCGTGCCGAGAATTGCGACAACCATTTGCCACATTTCGTGACCCCGTGGCCATGTCGGGGCGAACGTGCCGCGCAGAGCTGCACCCCAGTCAGGACCGGCTAGAAACGCGGTGATTACGTAGGCGAAGAGCGCGAGGCAAAGCCATTTCAGCACGTTCGCTATTTGGTAGTAGCGACACCAGACCGTTGCCGTGGCAATCACCACCCCAAAAAAGATCACAAACACGTGCGAGTTGATGCCAGTGAGCACGCCCGCCGCGTCGGCCATGCCTGAAAGATCCGCGCCGATGTTGATCACATTTGCGCCCAGTAATAAAAGGGCGGCAACCAGAACGAGGCGCCTGGGAAACTTTTGCCTGAGCGCGCCCGCCAAGCCCCGCCCCGTCACCATGCCGATGCGAGCGCACATGAATTGCACCGCACCCATGAGGGGCCAGGTGAGCAGCGTCATCCAAAGAAGCGATGTCCCAAACAGTGCACCCGCGATCGAGTAGGTTGCGATGCCGGACGGATCATCATCCGCCGCACCGGTAATGACTCCCGGTCCGAGTGTTCCAAAGAAGCGCCTGACGAGTCCTTGCCGAAGCTGCGGAGAAGGAGGCGCGCTCGCTTTTGCGGTGGGATTTGCCATATCGATGTGGTTAAATGTAACTAACGGTTTTAGATCAGACAATACGCTCGCAGCCTTTGTTAATCGCGATTAGGTGGCAAGATGGAAAACGAAAAAGACGGTTCTGATGATTTCTTTTTTCGCGTCCGTGACGCGTTCAGCGTTTTCGCGCGGTAGAGCTCGAATGCTCTGGGTAGTCCGTGGTCATTCGTCGCCGCGATCATTGTCATCATTCTTTGGCGATTTATGGGTCCGGCGTTTCATTGTTCGGACACGTGGCAGCTCATCATCAATACCGGCACGAGCATCGTCACGATGTTGATGGTGTTTCTCATCCAGAACACGCAGAACCGCGATGCGAAAGCGATGCATTTGAAGCTCGCGGAGTTAATTCGATCCCACGGCCCGGCACGTGATCGCCTCGTCGATCTGGAGAAACTCTCGGATGAGGAACTCGCACGTTTGGAAAAGGAATTCGGCCGCATTCGACAACGCGCGCGCTCCGCTGAGGCACTACGCCGCGCCGGGGGTCGCTCATCTTGAATCTCGTTAGACCTTTCTGATATCCCTTTATCCATGCCATCAACACCGCACACCGAAAAACACTTTACGGCAGGCGACACTGTGCGTGACATCGTCATTGGCATGTCCGACGGCTTGACCGTTCCCTTTGCATTCGCTGCCGGCCTTACAGGAGCCATTTCCCAGACCCACCTTATTGTCACCGCAGGGTTTGCTGAGATCGCCGCAGGCTCTATCGCCATGGGTCTTGGGGGCTATCTCGCCGCTCGGGGCGATGCCGAACATTACACCCACGAGAAAGTTCGCGAGGAAAAGGAGATTGTGACCTTGCCCGAGGCGGAGGCGCAGGAGGTTCGAGAAATTTTCCAGAGCTACGGCCTGTCCGCGGAGGAATGCGCTACGGTCGTCGAATCTCTTCGCAAGCGCCCAAAGGATTGGGTCACGTTTATGATGCGCTTCGAGCTAGGATTGGAGGAGCCCGAACGAAGCCGCGCGTGGAAGAGTGCTTTGACGATCGCCTGTTCTTACATCGTCGGTGGCATTATTCCCCTCAGCGCCTACATCCTGGTTTCTGACGCACAAAGGGCGCTTCAGCTTTCGGTCGCTGTTACCCTGGCAGCGCTTGCCATCTTCGGCGGCATTAAAGGCCGCTTCACTGGTGTCCCAGTTGTTCGCAGCGCGCTTTAGACCAGCATCATCGGCGGTCTTGCGGCGGCCGCCGCTTTCGCCATCGCTCGCTGGATTTCATAAGCGTCACCCTAAGTCATCTAGCAAGCGGTGCACGAACCACAACGCGAGCCGGTGCGTAGTTTTCGTGTATTCTGTCATCCAGCTTGCGGGCTACGGGCGTTCTCGGGCGCGGTCGCTGGGGCGACGGCTCCGGCTATGACTCCCGAGAATGGCCGCGGGGCAGTAGTCGCGTGCGCCACCGCAGCGTTCCCAGAATCATTCCGTTCGCGCTCTGCAGAGAGCGTCGAGTTGCTGGGAGAACACGTCGAGATCTCCGGGTTGCCTTGCCCCAATCCTCGACAAGGCATCTTTGTATGCGTCTGCACCACGACCGCCGCTTAGGATGGAAACGCCAGCAGGAAGGAAGCGACGCAAGCTGATAAGTTCGTTAGGCAGGTTAGGGTCGTCTTCCGGATAGACAATGCTCAGTCCGACGGCAAGGGCCTTAGCTTGCACTGCTGCGCCCGCGATCTCCGCGGCTGGGAGGGTTGGCACCGAGATAAATCGTGCGCCAACCGAGCTGGGCAGCCACAGCGTTGATCATGACGGCGCCGAGTTCGTGCAACTGTCCGGCTGGCGTGGCGACGACAATGAATGGTGCTGCTGACGAAGTCGCGAACTGTCCGGCGGTGTTGCCCAGAAACACCTTCAAACTTGCGGTCAGAAAGTGCTCGTGAGCGGCAGTGATTGCTCCGCTCCGCCACAGTTCGCCGACAGTTTGGCTATAACGAAGCCGGACAGTTTCTGGGTTTGCTGTTACGCCCAAACGGCGCGCCCGTCGTAATGAAAGGCCTTTGGGATGCGGTTTCCTTTTTGCAATGTCTGACCATAAGAAAGCCTCCGAATTCGCTTGTTGAGCGTTAGGTCAAAGCGGAAGTTGCAAAACTATGGACGAATTAGTTAACGCAGTGGTACAAAAAACCGGAA